>CAZHWA010000148.1:0-5844 GCA_964536175.1 uncultured Terricaulis sp.
CAGCTTGAAGCTGATGATCAAAGTGTTCAAGAAATCTGCTTCCTCACTGCTCAGTTCGCCGTCAGACAGCAACAGATCCATGGATTGCGCGAACAGGGGCAGACGCACCTCGTCGGGGATCGCTTCGCATGCTTTGCGCAGGGCCTGCGTATCCTCGCGCAAACGCTCGACGATGCGCACATTGAGTTCTGCAAGCTGAGCCGGCGACAACGCCCTCAGCGTCGGCGAGCGATGCGCGAGCGCCAGCAGCGCTTCATGCTCAACCGCCGCCAACTCCCCGTCGCACGTTACCGCAAAGAACAGCACCGCCAGGAAGGCTTCCGGCGCCGACCACGGCGCTTGCTGTTTCGGCGCGTCGGCCGCGAGCAGAGCGCTCCAGTCAAAGACGTTTGGCGTCTCCGCGCCGCCGCGCCGGCCCAATCCTGCTGCGAAAAAGTCAGGCATAGATTCTGCTCCTTATAGCGCGCTTGTGGCGCACTTAGGCCGTTCCGGCCTTGAGCCAAGTCAAGCCGGCTTGGGAAATCCGAGATCACGCCAACCTGATTTCCCGCAACCGCTCGTAGAGGTAGTCCTGCGCCCTGATCGGCTCAGGGTAGCGGTTCGGATTGTCCGCCGTGATGCAACTCGGCAGCGTCTCGATCAGATAATCCGGGGCAAAGTGCAGGAAGAACGGGATCGAATAGCGCGGCAGATGCGCCCGTTCCGACTCAGGGTTGACGACGCGATGCGTGGTTGAGCGCAGCGCGTGATTGGTCAGCCGCTGCAGCATGTCGCCGACATTGACGACGAGCGCGCCTTCTGGGGGATTGACGTCGAGCCACTGGCCTTCCCATGTCAGCAGCTGCAGGCCCGCTTCCTCGGCCCCCAGGAGCAGCGTGATCACATTGATGTCTTCGTGCGCTTCGGCCCGCACGCCTTCGGGCCGCGGCGGCGTCGGCGGATAGTGCAACAGCCGCAGCACTGAATTGCCGTCGCGAACTGGCGCGCGGAAAAAATCCGCCGGCAGGTTTAGGAAAAGCGCGATCGATTGCAGCAGTTCGAGCCCAAGCGCATCGAGTGCGCGATAAAGGCCGTAAATGTCGCGGCGGAAGGAGGCGATCTCTTCAGGCCACACATTCGGCGGCATCTGCGCGCTGTAGCGATGCCCGGGAGGCAAGTCCCGGCCTACGTGCCAGAACTCCTTGAGATCGACCTTGTCGGCGCCCTTGGCCGCCTCAACGCCAAAGGGCACGTAGCCCCGCTGACCCGCTCCGCCGGGCGTATGATAGCGCTGCTTTACCTCCTCGGGCAGGGCGAAGAAGCGCCGTGTCGCGTCCAGCGCGGCGGCGATCATGCGACGATCGAGCCCGTGATCGCCGACGATCGCGAAGCCATAGCGCGCATAGCTGGCCCCGATCGCCTCGGCGAAGCCGCGTGGGTCGGCAGCGCGGTCGCGCATCGAAAGCAGGGGCAGGGCATGGCTGGCCATGAGTCTGGAGCATCGCGCTGGGCGCCGTCTGGCGCAATCGGTTAACGTCACGTTTACGATTCGGGGCCGAGCCTGCCGGTCTGACTGCAGGAGCCAGCCTTATGTTCTTCTTCGGTGCGCATTCGTGGCGCGGCGCTAGCGGGCGCCGCTATCGCTTCAAGTGCGTCTTGACCAAACAGGGTTTGCCCGAGGCCGGTGTCGGCGGCGTGTACATCTTTGTGCGCCGCCGTTGGGCGTTCTTCCTGGAGCCGCTCTATGTCGGCAAGGCGCACGATCTGCGCTCGCGGCTGCTCGGTCATGAGAAGTGGGGCCGCGCCTATTGGTATTACGGCGCGACCGAGCGCTATGTGCTGGGCCCGATCCGCGATGAGGTCGACCGTCGCCGTATCGAAGAGGACCTCATCAAAGGGCTGAGGCCACGCATGAACGACATGGAGATTCCGCAAGCGAGGGCGGCGCAGGTCCGCCGTACAGCCGCGGCGGCGCGCCTCTTCGACATGAGCGCGATCTTCGGACGCCGTCCGCAGCGGGCCTGAGGCCACCATCTGAAGCACATCGGCGGTCGGACCCGCGCCCTCCGCTTGACCGGTTCTGCCAAGCAGGCGAGAGCCGGGACGATGCACGAGGACGGCGACCCGGAAGAGCCGAGCCACCAGCCCCCGGAGACGACCCCCGGCGGGTTGTTCGCGCGCCTCGCCGACTTCGGCGCGAGCATGGATGCGCGCGCCTGGCGCGCGGTGGCGATTTCGGTGGCGATGGTCGTCGTCGCGCTGGCCATCCTGATCGTCGGGCGCCTGTTCTACGCCGAAGAGATAGAAGCCTTCATCAACGCCACGCTCGGCGAGGCGCGTCGCGGGCAATGGGGGCTGCTGGCTTCGATACTTGTGTTCACGCTCACGGCCTATGTCGGCGCGCCTCAGGTGGTGCTGATCGCCGCGTGCGTTGTCGCATTCGGGCCGGAAGCCGGGTTCTGGAATGCGTGGATCGCCACCATCGTCTCCGGCGTCGCGACCTATTTCACGGGACGCCTTGCGAGCGCGGAAACACGAAAGCGCTTTGGCGGCGCAACAGGCGGGCGTTTCACGCGCTTCATGGGCCGGAACACGCTACTGGCGAGCTTCATCGTGCGCTTCATCCCGACCGGGCCATTCATCGTCGCCAACATGACGTTCGGTGCGACGCGGGCGAACTTCTGGGCCTACATTGTCGGCCTTACTGTTGGCGTGCTGCCCAAGACAATCCTGGTCGCGTTCGCCGGGGACAGCATCCTCGATGCGCTCCAGGGCGAAACGCTCGCAGCGATCGTCATGGCGGCGCTCGCGATCGCTGTGTGGGTGGCGATCGCGCTGTTCGTACGCTGGTGGATGCGCCGCGACAGGACCGAACCGGGTTCCTGAATTGGATCCTGCATGACGCGTGCGCCATTTGTCGCTAACTCCTTGGCATGAACACCACCCGGTCTGTCCTGTTCGCCGTCTTTGCGCTCGCCGCCTGCACTAGCCCGCCGCCGCCCGATCCGGGATACGGCCCCAATCCGCAACTGCCGCAACCTGAAGCTGGCGGGCTGCTGCCGACGCTAAATCCCGCCCGCGCGGTGGGCTGGGCCGATGGCGCCGTGCCTCAAGCGCCGGACGGCTTCAGCGTTGCGCGCTATGCCGAGGATCTCGACCATCCGCGCTGGCTCTACGTACTGGCCAATGGCGATGTGCTGGTTGCCGAGAGCGCAACGCGGCCAACTCGCGGCGGCGGCCTGCGGGGATGGATCGCTAACACGATGCAACGCCAAGCCGGTGCGATTCCGCAAAGCGCTGACCGCATCACGCTGCTGCGCGACACCGATGGCGACGGAGTCATCGATGCCCGGCACGTCTTTGCCGAGGGCCTGAACCAGCCTTTCGGCATGGCCCTCGTCGGCGACTATCTCTATGTGGCTAACACCGACGCTGTCGTCCGCTTTCATTATACTCGAGACGACGTGCGCGTGAGCGGCCCCGAGACGGTGCTCGAATTGCCCCACCGCGACGAGAACAACGGCCACTGGACTCGCAGCCTTGTTGTCGCGCCCGATGGCTCGAAGCTCTACGTGGCGGTCGGCTCCCTGACGAACATTGCCGATGAGGGCTTGGAGATCGAGCAGGGCCGCGCGGCGATCTGGGAGTTCAATCCAGATGGGTCGGAGGCGCGCGTCTTCGCGTCTGGATTGCGCAATCCTGTCGGCATGGCGTTCGAGCCGCAGTCGGGCGCGCTCTGGGTCGCGGTCAACGAGCGCGACATGCTGGGCGACAATCTGGCGCCGGATTACATGACCAGCGTGCGCGATGGCGGTTTCTACGGCTGGCCATACTATTATTGGGGCGAACACCGCGACGAACGCGTAGAAATTCCAGCCAACGTGCGCCTGCAGGCGCCGATCGTTCCCGATTACGCGCTGGGTTCGCACACCGCCTCTCTCGGGCTGCATTTCTACAGCGCGGAGGCGCTGCCGCAGCGCTATCGCGGCGGCGCGTTCATCGGCCAGCACGGCTCCTGGAACAGGCGTGAACCTGCTGGCTACAAGGTCATCTTCGTGCCGTTCGCGAACGGACGGCCAGCAGGGGAGGTGGAGGACTTCCTCATTGGGTTCCTGAATGATCGCGCGGAAGCGCACGGCCGTCCGGTCGGAATCGCAACCGATCGCACCGGCGCGCTGCTGGTGGCGGACGATGTTGGCGATGTCATTTGGCGTGTCGCTTACGCAGCGCCGTCTGCTCCATCGGAGCGCTAATTTCGCGCCTGGCAACGAAAGACGAGCCTCTGGGTGGGATCGCCTTGTGCGAAGCGCATGAGCGTCTCGTTTCTGCGGGCCACCGCTTCGCTGACGCCCTCGCCGGTGCAGCCGCGTCCAGCGGCGCTTTCGGCCACCGCTTGGTTGGCAGCGACGAAATCCTGCTCGTTCAGCGGATAGCGCTCGCGCAGGAACGCACCGGTGCGTGGGTCTATCGTCAGCACATCGAGGGCGCGGGCTTCGCCCAGGACTATGGCGCGCCGAAAGCGTCCGTCTTCCCTGGGGGCATAGGGCGTGCGTTCGTTGACGCAAAGAGCGCCCGAGGCGCTGAAGCTCATGTCGGCGACGCCACGCGCGCCCTGACTCGCCTCGCGATCGAGCGTGCAAGCAATGGCGCCGCTGAAGTTTGCCGGGGCGACTGCAGTCTCTGTTTCGCCGTTTGGCCGGGCGCGCAGCAGCGCAATACCTGCAGCGACGATCAGGATCGCCGCGATGGCCGCTCCGCCTACGACAGCGACCACACCCATACGGCCGCGGCGCGGCGTTTCGAAGGGCTCGGGATGCGCGGTCTGTGGGATGGCATGGCCGTTTCCGACAATCGCGGTGCGTCGGCGCGAGAGTACGACCGCGCCAAGCACGCACACGGCCACGAACAACGCAAGTGTGCCCCCCATCAAAATCACCACCGCAATGCGGGTCAGCCGATCCGCGGTTTCCAGCTTGCTCGCCAGTTCCTCGTTTTGCGCCTGCAGCGCGCTGATCGTCTGGGCGCGCTCTTGCTGGATGCGTTCGGCGAATGACAGGCAGCGTTCGTCGCTCAACGTCGGCGTGACGCCGGCTTCGTCCAGGAACTGCAACAGCTGGGTCGCGCGGGTGGCGACGCCGCGGGTCTCCCGGGTATCCGCGCCGGAGACGTGCCACGAATTGACCCCGACCACGCGGCCGCACTCATCCAAGAGGGGGCCGCCGGACGAGCCGGAAGAAATTACCGCTTGGTGGTTGATGGTGGGGATCGGATCGCCTGTGGGCGCGCGATCGCGCAGCGAGGCGATTTGGCCGGAGGTCCGAGAGGGCGGGGTGGGGCGTAATAGGTCCGCCCCGGTCGCACCTTGGTAGTCCACATCCGGGAACCCCAGCGCGACAACACTGTCGCCGGTGTGCGGTTCTACTGTGGATATCGTCAGCGGTTCGAGGTCGAGGCCGCCGCGGTACTCGAGCAGCGCCAGTTCCGAGAGCGGCGAGTACTGAATGATGCGTGCGGGCAACAGGCCGTCGCCCTCCGGCGGCACGATGGCGACACCGTACTCCGGCCGCTGCCGCGCCGGCGCCACCACGTGGGCGTTGGTGACAATGAGATTAGGCGCGACGACGAAGCCGGAACCGGAGCCGTAAAGCATTCGTCCTTCAGGGCTTTCAAGGATCACGACGACACGGACGATGCCGCGCTCGGCCTCCTCGACGCTGGTCTGCGCCGCAGCTGAACCGGCTAGCGTGAAGAACAACGCCGCCGCCAGGAACCTCAGAGCCTTGACGATCAAGCAGAATCCCCGCCCCAACCTGGCAATGGCCGCATCCGAAATAATCGGGCGCCTGCGCAGCCGCCGCAAGCGCG
>CAZHWA010000149.1:0-5841 GCA_964536175.1 uncultured Terricaulis sp.
GCCGGCAGCACATAACCCGGGGCGACAGCGTTGACCCGCACGCGCGGGGCCAGCGCACGCGCCAGTAATTCCGTTGCGCCGGAGAGCGCATACTTTGAGAGCGTGTAAGCGAAGTGGTCCGGATACGGACTCGCCAATTTGAAATCTAGGAAGTTCACCACCACGCCGCGCTCGTGCTCGGGCAGCGCCTCAGCGAATTCGCGCGCCAGCAACGATGGCGTCAGCGCATTGAGGTTCATGTGCCGCTGCAACGTTTCGCCGCTCAGCGTGTCGATCGTGTCGTGCTCGAAAATCGCGGCGCAGTTCACCAGCGCGGAGAGCGGCGCGCCTGCCGCTTCGATGGCGCGGCCGATCAGCGTGCCCCGTTCCGCCGGCTCGCTTAAGTCGGCGCGCACCAGCCGGGCCGCACCCGATGCCGCGCGTATCTCCTTCTCCAGCGACTGCGCCGCAGGCTCGGAGCGGTGATAGTGAATCACGACGCCCCAATGCGCCCGCGCGAGTTCCAGCGCGACCGCCCGCCCGAGCCGTTTGCCGGCGCCCGTGACCAGCGCCCAGCTCATTGGGCGTCCTTCTCCCTTCTTATCGCCACGCTCACCACGCCATCGCCGGAAAGCACCGACGGCTTCTTCACCGTCACCTCGACCCAGCGCGCGCGCGGACTCAGCGAGAGGCAATGACCGGCGACGCGATCCGCCAGCGTTTCGATGAGATGCGCCGGGGCTCCCAGATCGTCGCGGATAAAGTGAAGGATGCGGTCGTAATCCACGGTCGCGGCAATGCGGTCATTCTCGATGTACGGCGGCGGCTCGCCAAGCGCCAGCGCCACGCAGATGCGCACTTCCTGCGGCGTCGCCCGCTCCGGCTCCGCCACCCCAACGCGCACCAGCGCCTTGGCGTCGTCGATGCGGATAATGTGTAGATCGCCCATTCGCCAGAACCATACTCAGCCAAACGCGATGAGGCCAGCGCCAGCAGCGACGATCGCCGCGCCGGCCCATCGGCGCAGGCCGAGCCGCTCGTGCAAGAACACGAAGGCAATCAGCGCCGCGAATACAACCGACGTTTCGCGCAAGGCTGTGACCTGTGCGATGGGGGCGAATGTCTGCGCCCATAGCACCAGAAGGTACCCGCCGATGCTCAGCACGCCGACGCCAATGCCGCGCAGCGGCGCCGCCGCCGCGCCAGAAAGCAGACGCGGCGGCCCCCGTCGCAGCAGCGCAAATACGATCATCGCCGTCGCCACCAGCACCTGGGCTAATCCCAGAAATTGCGCAGCGTTTCCGGCCGCGCGCGAACCCAGCGCGTCCACAAGCGAATAGGACGCGATGCAGCCGCCGGTCGCCAACGCCCAGAGCGTTGCACGCAGGGGCGCGCGCCGGCTCACACCGACCGCGATAACGCCGATAGAGACAAGCGCGATGCCGATCGCTTTCAGTGGCGGAGGAATCTCGCCCGCCGTTAGCGCTGCGCCAATCGCCACCAGTAAAGGCGCCGATCCGCGCGAGAGGGTGTAGATGTGCGAAAGATCGCCTGCGTCATAGGCTTTGAAGAGCGCCGCCCAGTACGCCAAATGCAGCATGAGCGAGAGCGCAACGAACGGCCAAGCCGTAGGCGGCGGCAGGCCGAAGATCGCGATGAGCGTCACACCGACGAGCATGGCGCCGATCGCCACCAGGAACGTGTCGACGACACGGTCGGTCCCGCCCTTCAGGACGGCGTTCCAGCTTGCGTGAATGAGCGCCGACAACAGCGCGGCGCCGATGGCGAGCGGGGGCATGACTCGCCGAGACTACAGCACATGCCGTGACGGCAGCACGAGCGACACATGCGAATTGCTCCCCTCTCTTGTCGATGCGTGCTAGCTGGAAGAATGTGGGAGGCGCGCCCATGAGTGCCCAGGAGTTCGACCTTGTCGTCTACGGCGCAAGCGGCTTTACCGGCCGGCTGGTCGCCGAGCATCTGCTGCGCACGTACGGCGCGAAAGGTGACGTGCGCTGGGCTATGGCCGGGCGCAATCTGCAGAAACTTAAGCAGGTCAGCATCGACCTCGGCGCGCCCATGGACTTTCCCCTCATCGCAGCCGACGCCTCGGACGCAGGGGCGCTCGATGCGTTGGCGCACCGCACGCGCGTGGCCATAACCACAGCGGGGCCCTACCAGCGGCATGGCGAAGGATTGCTCGCGGCCTGCGTGCGCGCCGGCGCTGACTATGTCGACCTATGCGGCGAGCCGAACTGGATGGCGGCGATGATCGCCAAGTACCAAGCAGCGGCCGAGCAAAGCGGTGCGCGCATCGTGTTCTCCTGCGGCTTCGACTCCATCCCGTTCGATTGTGGCGTTTTCTATTTGCAGCAGGAGGCAAAGCAGCGTTTTGGCCAGCCGGCGCGGGACGTACGAGCACGCGTGCGTCGGATGAAGGGCGGTTTCTCCGGCGGCACCGCGGCGAGCCTTTTGGCGACGTTGGAGGCGGTGCAGCGCGATCCCAAGCTGGCGCGCATGATGGCCGATCCGTTCGCGCTGTCGCCGGAGCGCCTGGCGCCGCAGCCGGCGAGCGACGGCGTGGTCCACGACGATGACATTCCAGGTTGGGCCGGCCCATTCGTCATGGCGGCGATCAACACCAAGAACGTGCACCGCACCAATGCGCTGCGCGACTATGCATACGGGCGCGATTTCACCTACAGCGAAATGACCTTCGCCGGCGATGGGCGCGAAGGACAGGCGCGGGCGCGAGCGCTGCTGCGTCAGTCGCGGATCCAGACTACGCTGCTTGGTTTTGCGCCGACGCGGGCGGTGCTCCGGCAGTTTGCGTTGCCGAAGCCGGGCCAGGGCCCGAGCAAGGCGCAGCGCGAAAGCGGGAGTTACGAGGTGCTGTTCGTAGGCAAGACTGCGGATGGCGCAAGTTTGCGCGCCAGCGTCAGCGGCGACATGGATCCAGGCTATGGCTCAACGTCGAAAATGATTTCCGAAGCCGCGCTCTGCCTCAACGACACGCCGCACGAGCAAACGCCTGGCGGCATCTGGACGCCGGCGGCAGCCATGGGCGATGCGCTGATCGACCGTCTGCAGATGCGCGCGGGGCTGAGCTTCAGGTTGGAGAATTAGTGCAACGGCCGGAAGACCCAACGCTCCGTTAGCTTAGCGAGGCGCAGAAACGTTGGATGCGTGCGCAGGCCTGCTCCAGCGCGTCGGTCGAAGTCGCGTAGGAGATGCGGAAGTTCGGCGAAAGCCCGAACGCGCCACCGTGCACAAGCGCGACGTTCTCCGCCTCCAGCAACTCCAGCGCGAACCTTTCGTCGTCATCGATCGTCTTGCCTGCCGGCGTTTTCTTGCCGATCAGCGGAGCGATGCTGGGATAGACGTAAAAAGCGCCTTCCGGCGTGGGGCATTTGACGCCCGGCGCCTGGTTCAGCATCGAGACGACAAGGTCGCGTCGGCCTTGGAACAGTTGCTTGTTCTGCGGAATGAAGTCCTGCGGGCCGTTCAACGCCTCGACCGCCGCCCATTGCGAGATCGAACACGGATTGGACGTCGTCTGGGACATGACGTTGGCCATCGCCTTGATCAGCCATTCCGGCCCGCCGGCATAGCCGATGCGCCAGCCCGTCATCGAATAGGCTTTGGAAACGCCGTTCATCGTCAGCGTCCGATCGTAGAGCTTTGGCTCAGCCTGCGCGATGGTCGCGAATTGGAAATCTCCGTAGGTCAGGTGCTCGTACATGTCGTCGCTCAGCACCATGACCTGAGGATAGTCGAGCAACACCGCCGCCAACGCCTTCAGCTCATCTGCGTTGTACGCTGCGCCCGAGGGGTTGGACGGCGAATTGAGCAACAGCCACTTCGTGTGCGGCGTTATCGCCTTGGCCAATGTTTCGGGCTTCACTTTGAAACCATCCTCAATGCGCGTCTCGATGCAGACGGGCGTAGCCCCACACATCAGCACGATATCGGGATAGCTCACCCAATAGGGCGCAGGGATGATGACTTCATCTCCCGGGTCTAGCGTCGCCATGAAGGCGTTGAAGATCACCGGCTTGCCGCCTGGCGACACGTTGATCTGGCTGCGCGTGTAGTCGAGTTCGTTCTCGCGCTTGAACTTGGCGACGATTGCGTCCTTCAATTCCGGGATGCCATCGACGTCGGTGTATTTCGTCTTGCCTTCGCGCATCGCGCGCGCGGCAGCTTCCTTGATGTTGTCCGGCGTGTCGAAGTCCGGCTCGCCCTGACTCAAGGCGATGCAATCGCGGCCTGCCGCCTTGAGCGCGCGCGCTTTCGCGCTCATCGCCATGGTAGCCGAGGGTTTCACGCGCTTCAGCGCGTCAGAGACTGGTGCGGTCATGACGCTCACCCGATTCGCATGCTCGACGGCTCAGGGCAAGGGCGCGCTCGGATAAGGCCGTGTGCACGGCGCAATCGAGCGTGCGCGGCGCGAAACATAAGTGCAACATTTAGCGCGTAGAAGCGGCCACCGCGACGAACGGCGCGTATCGCATAGCAATTGACGGCGCTAGCCCTCGTCCCAGAGTGGATATGGACGGGGAGTGTTGTGCGGCGGCTTCTGGTATTGGCATCGACAGCGTTGATCGCTGCAGGCGGCGCCGCGCGAGCGCAACAAACCTCTCCATCCCCGCCTCCGGCGGCAAGCGAGCGGGACGCCGACATCGAAGAGGAGGATCCGATCATCGTCCTCGCGCCGGGCGATCAGGTGCGGATCGACCGGCGCACCTACACGCTGCGCGAGGATCCGGTGGCCCAATCGACCAACATGTTCGAAGTGCTGGGCCGTATTCCCTCGGTGAGCGTCGCCCCATCGGGTGCGATCACGCTGTTGGGCGCCGAGAATGTCACCATCCAGATCAACGGCCAGCCGGCGCCCGGCCAGAACCTGGAACAGGTGCTGCGCGGCATTACCGGCGCCGAGGTCGAGCGCATCGAAGTCATCACCAATCCGGGGGCGCAGTATTCCGCGGCCGCATCCGGCGGCATCATCAATATTATTACGCGCCAGCGCTTTCGCGGCGGCCTCAACGGTTCGGTGCAGGCCAGCCTGGATACGCTGGGCGGCTATCATGCCGGCGTGTCTCCCAACTGGTCGGGCGGACCCTGGTCGCTGAGCGGCGGCATTGGCTTCTGGGGCGGCGAACAGACAAATGCTTTTCATCGCGAACGCACCATTCTCGGCTCGGGCGTCACGACGCTCGAACAGGGCGACGCCGAGATCGAGTATGGCGGCTATTATTTGAGCCGGCTGACGCTCGGCTATCGGCCGACGCAGCGCCGGCGCTTCACCGCTGCACTGGATCACGTGCGGGGCGGCAACGATATTTTGCGCGCGACCGAAACCGAACAGGGCGGGTTGCCGTTTTCGGCGCAATCGAATCTCAACGTCATCGACTTCTACCACGAGGGCGTCACGTTCGAGTTCCAGCAGGACGGCGCCCAGCCGCGCGAACTGTTCAAGGCCAATTTCAATCTCGGCAATAACGGCGTCGAGTTCGAACAGGAATTCGCCTTCGCCCCTGTGCTCGGCGCGCCGGCGGAGTTCCTCTCCACCAACGCGCAGGACACCGACAGCCTCAGCGCGCGAATCGAATATGAGCGCCCCCTGCCGGAAGACCGCTTTCTCAGCCTGGGAATTGCGCTCGACGCCTCCGATCATGAGATCGAGAACACGCGCCAGACCCTGGTAGGGCCGGCGATTCCGCCGGACTATGTCGCCCGGCTCGAAGGCCGCCAGGAGACGCAGGCCGCATTCGGCACGTTCCAGTTCGACACCGGCGACTGGACCTGGCAGCCGGGCCTGCGCGCGGAGAGTTATCGGCGCGAAGTGATCTCGGGCGG
>CAZHWA010000150.1:0-5838 GCA_964536175.1 uncultured Terricaulis sp.
TCAGGTTCTCATGCATGAAGGAATAGTGGCATTCGATATAGCGTTCAACCGCTTCAGCGTGGAACGCCGGCGAGAGCGCTTCCGGTAGATCCGGCAATGGCGGCAGAGTAGCCGACATGTGGCCCGTGTAGACAAAGACGAGCCCGTACGCTTCTTTCGTCGGATAGGCGCGCACACCTCGGGGAATGCGCCCTTCGTCAATCTTGTATGGGACCTCGCAGCTGCCGTCGGCCCGATAGAGCCAACCGTGGTAGCTGCACTGGATCCGATCGGCGCAAACACGCCCGAGGCTCAAAGGCAGTTGCTTGTGCGCGCATCGATCTTCGAGTGCGAAGACCTGACCTTCCAACGTGCGGGCTAAGACGATGGGAGTTCCGGCAAACGTGCGTGCAAGCATGCGACCGGGGCGCAAGTCCTTGGCCACGGCGAGCGGGTACCAGAAGTCTGGATGTAGGCCGACCTTGCGCAGGTCTGGTAGCCGCTGGTCGCCGGATTCGTCCATTTGCATGCCTGGATACATGCTGTAGTTGTACTACGGCCAAGTGGCCGCGGAGAAGAGATCTACTTTGTTAGCGGCTGGGGCGGGCGATGGAAGACCTTGTTGTTGCAGTTGATGACGCCGATCGCGAGATCGGCTCACTCCCAAAGCTCGCGGCTCATCAGAGCGGCGCGCTCCATCGCGCGGTATCAGTTTTTTTGTTCAACAGGCACGGAGAACTACTAGTTCAGCGCCGTCACGGCGGGAAATACCATTCGGGTGGGATGTGGAGCAACTCGTGTTGCAGTCATCCACGACCCGGCGAAAGCGTCCTTGATGCCGCAACTCGGCGCGTTCGTGAAGAACTAGGCATCGATGCGCAGCTGAGGCCGATCTTTCGAACCTCATATTGTGCAACCGTTGCGAACGGCCTCATCGAGAACGAGATCGTTCATGCCTTTGCGGGGCACACAGATTTCGCGCCAAATCCGAATCCCAGCGAGGTAGAGGCCGTCAGCTGGGTCAGTCTCGATGCACTCATCGAGCGGGTGAGAGCGGCGCCGGACGACTTTACGGCGTGGTTTCACATCTTTCTCGCTACCAAGATTGACGTTATCCGCGCCGCTTCATGCCGCGTCTTCGAAGATGACACAGACGTGCTATGAGGAGTGCGTGAGGTGGCAAGGCCTGCGCTCCCCACTGACTATGCCAGCGTCGCTGCGGACGCGGCTTCATTGCTGCGGAGTCGCAGCACATTCACCTATGTCCTGAGCTGGCTTCTTCCATCGTCCAACCGGTCCTCGTTTCTGCTGTGGTATGGTTATTTCCGCTGGGTTGATGACGTCGTAGACGATGGCGGACTCGATCGCGCGTCCGCTTCAGCGTTTCTCGACCGGCAGACGCGTTTGGTTTCCGGGGAAATACCTGCGCGTGAATGTAGAACTCCCGAGGAGCAGTTTGCACCTGCGCTCCTTGGGCGGCATGGCGACGATCCTGCGTTCATTACGCTTTTGCAGGATATGTTGACGGCGATCAGATCCGATCTGGAGCGGCAGCACGCGGACGCTATCCGCTTGGAGGACTTGGAGACGAGCTGGCGAACCGAGGTGCAAAGTTACCTCGGCACGATTGGTTATTTCTGCGGCGTGAGAACATCGCCCCCGCCTGGTTCGTCCGCAGCGCTGGGCGCGAAGTGGGTTCACATTCTGCGCGATGCGCAAGTCGACATCGACGCTGGATTGCGAACGTTGGCCGCTGACGACCTGTCGGCGCATGGGTTGGATGCCAAGACCTTACGCAATGATCCCGCCTGCTTGGCCTCGCGCCGTTGGGTGTCGGGCAAATGGCGCCGCGCAGGGAGGCTCCTGCAAGATGGGTCGTTGGATGCGCAGCGGGTAACGGATTGGCGGTACCGGCTGATCGTGGCGATGCTTATCGCCAAGTACCGCTGCCACCTCGACGACGTAGAGCGCCGTGGATTTGTCTTGGGCTCGCTTCGGCGTGCGGGCGTGCTGCACTGGGTCGGCCATGTCCTAAAGGCGCTCCGTCCGTCAGTCCGCCCGCAACGCCGAGATAGAGCGTTGGTACCTGTCCCGTTGGCTGTGTCCGGCGCGATGGCGAGCGCAGCGACGCCCATCCTACGCCACGTTCTTTCGGCTCCGCTGAGAAAGGCCTTGCGGAATCTCGACTCTAATCCAGGTCGGAGACGACGTCGTGAGCGCCGGTTCGTTGTCGCAAAGAGTCTGGGAAGAGCAGCATACGCAGCGATTGTGGGAAGGGAATCTTGCGTTGAGCCAGCGAGAACTCGAGCGTCGGAAATCTTCGCGTTCTGGTCACTAGCTGTAATCGAGTTCGACGCGTTGGTTGATGAGTTGACGATCGACGAAACGCTCTTGGCGCGTATCCGTGCGACGTGGGCTGCTTCGCTGCAGAGCGCAACTGCGGGCGCAAAGCTCGCAGATAAGTGGCCAGATCACGAAGTCGCGTCATTTCCGCCGGCTCGAGCGGGATACCAACGGTTCAGACGATTGGCCGCGGAACTCGATACCTTGCTTCGCTCGTCTGCGGCGTCAGGACCAGGAGCGTCCATGGCCGCTGACCCATTCGTTGAGGAGGTGAACGAATTTCTGGATGGTCAGGTGGAGAGCAGACTTCAGCGGATCATCCCTCCCGCAAAGGACTGGACCTGGTTCAGCAGGGACCTGTTGGACAAGAAGACCATGGGGTTCTTTTTCGCGCCGCTCGCGCTCTGGGCGCGCAGCGAAGGAGAGCGCGCGGCCTTGCAGCGCCTGCGCGCGAGTTTTGTCGAGCTAAACGGCGCCTATTTTCATTGGCAAATCCTCGACGATATCGCCGATCTTCGGGACGATGCCGCCAACGGTATAGTGTCCAGTCCAGCATATCTCTTGCTTGCTCAGGCGCGGCTAGCTGCCGCACAGGAAGGACAGAACGCTGATCAGGATAATCATGCCGCGGGTGTCGATGCTGCGCTCATGCGTGAAGACTTGTTCTATGCCGCTGCCTTGGACGCAGTGCGCCACAAGGCGGGTGACGCGGCGGGCGGGACTCGCGCACCGATCCTCTCAGTTGCCAATCGACCGACGGACTTCGAACGAGCTTCTTCCGATCTCTTCGCCTTGCGCGTAGAACAGGGCGCGCGCTGGGAAATTGCGGCGCGTTCCGGCGACGTCGAGGGATGGCTGTCCTCGCTGGCCGAGAGCGGTGTTGTCGAGCGGCTCTTGGACGCTGCAAGCGAAGAGGGGCGGCGAAGTTTCGTCACTAACCAGCTGCGCTCGATACGTGATCAGCCCACACTGGAGACGCTCGCCATCTTGGAGACTCTCATTAGACGCGCGCAACGGCGGGCCAGTGATGTCGCCAGGTCTCTATGCCCGTCATGAGTGACCTTGAACCGCCCACGCTAGAATATTTCCAGCGTCGCCGCTTGTCGGAGGTTTTCTACGAGTATGGCCGCGCAACTGTGCTTGCGGGCGCCTATCGAGTGCGGTTCGCACACGCGCTCGGTCAGCGTTACGGCGCCGTCCCGGCTGACGCCCGCAAGCGCCTACGACTGGCGCGCAGATTTGCAGCCGGTGGCGTCGCTGGTTTCGTTGCGGCCACGTACGCTTTGGGGACTGAAGCCGAGGCGCCGGCGAAGTGGGCGTACGGCGATGTTTGTGCGTTTTGGAGCACATTCTTGCTGAGCGCGGACGGCGCGACAGACATAGACGGCCTGACGCGCGATCAGAGTCGCTCCATGTTAATGCTGTGCTTCAACCGGATGGTGGCGCCCGTTCTGCCTCTCCTTACTCCCGCGGGTCGGCTAGAGCTGGAACGACTGTCCACAGAGGTCTTCGGTCCAGGCCGTGAACTCGCGCCTGATGCGTCGAGCGACGGGGCTCCCGGAGTTCTGCGTTCGATTTCCGAGATAGCGTCAAGCACGATCGGTGATCGTCTTGCTGTCCTCTTTGCCATGCACACGCGCCTTCGAACTCAAGCGAAGTTCGAAGCTGGTGCAACCGCCTTCTTGGTGCGGTGTCTTCGTTTGGTTGCTGGCCAGCTGCAGAGCCTCGATCAGCGAATAGTCGACAGCGATCGGGACTGGGGCTGGTACAGGTCAATTGCCGACAACAAGATGCTGAATGTGCTGTTGGCGCTCATGCCATTGTTCGTCAGTCCGAAGCATCGTGAGCCAGGAAAATCGCTAGAAGAGGGTTTCCTTCTTCTGAATCGGACTTTCTTTCATAGACAAATATTGGACGACCTCTTGGACTTCCGAGAAGATGTCGAGGATCGGTCTGCAAATGCTCTCGTCTACATGATTGTTGGGCAAGCCAGGCTGGCGTCCGCGCTGGCGTGCACGCCGGCAACTATTGATGAGATCAGGACTGCAATCAGCGAGATTGATCGGTCCCGTCTGTTGGATCGCGAGTTCTTTGTGGGCGCGGAGGCGCCGCGCCCGGCGGAGGAGGAATGGCGAGAGGTGAGCGCATGGCAGACGCGAGGCGAAAGGTTGCGCGGGGAAGTGCTGCGATTTGCGCTCGTGAACGACCATAGCGATCTCGCGTTGGATGTGGAGAGATTGGCACCGCGCGCTGTGATGCGCGGGGAGCTACTCATCAACGCTTGGCAGACAAAGGACTGGGAAGACGTCGTCCGCACAGTGGTGGAGAGCAAGGTAGCGATGCGGGTCCTACGGAGCATCGCGTTACAAGTGGACTACGCAGAAGTGAATAGAGAATTTGAGCGATTGGATGACGGAGGGCTGAGAGAAGTGCTTGACCTTGTTTACGCCCGCATGCGTCGAACATTCCGAAAGTGCTGGGCGGAGTGGCAATCACAGGGCGCTGGCGCATGAGCAGGACGCCTCCTCCGGAGTCGAAGAAGGACTGGGCAAGCGCCTCAGAGAGCGCCGACTATCGCGCCCCAATGTCGGAGGTGTTCGAATTCCTCGCCGATCCAACCAACGACCCCCTTTGGATGCCCCGTATTGGTCGATCAGCGAAGCAAACGGACGGACCAATCGGCGAAGGTACAGTGTTCCAACAGACCGCAACCTTTCTCGGCAGGCGCGTGCAGGGCGAATGGAAGATCGTCAATTTTTCTCCGGATCTGGGTTTAATTGACGTTGTGAGCATCTCTGGGCCATTCGATTTCACGGCCGGATATCGCTGCGTTGAGATTCCAATTGGCACGCGCGTTACCAAGATGGCCTCGATCTATTTGCCAAAGATGTTTCCATTTATGAGCAAGACCATCGCGGAGGCGATCCTATCAGTCGAGTTCAAGAACGCTCTTCGTCGTCTGAAGGACCATCTGGAGCCACGCTGACCATTCCCATTTGATGAGCGAAGTCAGGGTATCGCGTGGCCATTTGTTTGCAGTGTTCGCCGACGGCGGAAATGAGGGCGCCATCCCGGTCGAGCAGCTGGTCGCCTAATGAAATCATCTTGGCGTTCGGCCATATGAAGGGGCGCATCGCGGCGACAGTTTGGACGATCGCGCCAGCCGACGAAGTCGGCTCGGACTGTGCAAGGAGAAGGATGGCCGCCGCGGTCGACCGCGATATGCCAGCATGGCAGTGCACGAGAATTCTTGCCTCACGTGTCGCCAAGGCCTCACGGCCGAATTCCAGCAATCGTTCGATGTCAGCCTCCGAAGGCGGTGTTGCGCCAGGGCCGGAGCTGTCAACGTCTGAGAACCAGAGCGCAAGTCGTTGAGGGACGATTGCGACGGCGGTTGGTTCTGACGTGAGGGGGTCGAGAATCGAAACGGCATGTGTAAAGCGCCCGAGATCGTCTCCGAGCTCGTAGAGGCCAAGCACGGTGACCTGGCGCGAGGGACCGATAGGAGGTTCGACC
>CAZHWA010000151.1:0-1267 GCA_964536175.1 uncultured Terricaulis sp.
CCGACGACGGCTTCGTATTGATGCGGGCCGGTGATCTCGAGCACTTTCGGGTGCGCTTCGCGGATCAGGCCCTCCTCTTTGCCGAGGCAGCCGGTGACGATGACTTTGCCGTTCTCGGCGATGGCTTCGCCGATGGCCTCTAAGCTTTCGGCCTTGGCGCTGTCGAGGAAGCCGCACGTGTTGACGACGACGAGGTCGGCGCCTTGGTAGGAGCCGCTGAGCTGATAGCCCTCGGAGCGCAGGCGCGTGATGATGCGCTCGCTGTCGACGAGCGCTTTGGGGCAGCCGAGGCTGACGATCCCGACAGTGGGGGCTTTGCTCACGCTATCTGCGCTTTTCGATATAGGTCACGCCGGCCAAGTCTTTGAAATGCGCATCGCAAGTGAGCACGTCCGCGCGGTGCGCGCGCGCCGTTGCATAGATGATTGCATCTGCAGTGGGAAGCTTGTGCTCCAGCGCAAGATCGGCCGCAGCTAACGCAATCTCCGTGGTCAGCGGGACGACGATGCACTTTTGCGAGAGCCCAACCACTTCATCCGCCTTTTCGGCGCTGACTTCTCGCCGGACCCACTTCGCCAGTTCGTGTTGCACGATGGTGGGGACGATCCAATTGGCGCGACGCGGCAGGGCCGGCGCAATCGCTTCGGCGACCGCAGTGTCCATCAACCATTCAATCCAAGCCGAGGTGTCGACGACGCGCATCAATACCGGTCGCGCCGGTCGCGATAGCCCGTAGGGTCAGCGCCTTTGGCTATGCCGCGCAGATCTGCGATGTCGGGGACTGGGACCAGCAGGACGCCAGAACCCTTGGGAATGAAGACAAATTCCTGGCCCGCTTTCCAGCCTTGCGCCTCGCGCACGGCCTTGGGGATGGAGATCTGAAACTTCGAGGACAGCGTCGCAGTATCGGCCATTTCTTACCAGTAGAGGATCGATGCCGATTTAGCAAGAATATGCTGTGCGCCGAGTTGCAGGCGTCCGAAAACGGCCAGCGCTGGGGTGCGATTTGGGCGAGGGTGGCGCCATCGAGGAGGCGCTCATGGCCACGGTTCGCAAGGCATTCCGCTCACCGCGTTCGGCCCAAGAGGTGTGGGAAAAGCTGCGCAGGTTCGATGCGGTGCACGAATTGGCGCCGGGCTTCGTGACGGCGACGGAGATGGAGCCGAGCGGGGCGCGTGTGGTGACGTTCGCCAATGGCATGGAGGTGCGCGAGTGGCTGGTGAGTTCGGACGATGGCGCGCGGCGGCTGGTGTACGCCATTCTCGAT
>CAZHWA010000151.1:1277-5834 GCA_964536175.1 uncultured Terricaulis sp.
ATCATCCGAACTACACGCACTATTCGGCGAGCGCGCAGGTGTTCGAGGACGGCGCGGGCAGCCGCTTCGAGTGGATTGTGGATTTCCTGCCCGACGAGATGGCGGGGATGCAGAACGCGGCGATGGAGGCCGGCGCGGCGGCGATGAAAGCGGCGCTGGGGTAGCAAATGCTACAGCGCCAGCTTCACGCCAAGCGCTGCGGCGGCGGCCAGCACGGCTGCGTCTTTGCTTGCAAGCTCAAGACCGGTGCGCTGCGCCAATTCCAGGTACGCCGCATCGTAGGCGGTTAGATTGTGAGTCTGGGCGAGGAGGAACGTCTCGCGCCAGGCGCGCTCCGGCGCTTCGGTGTCGACTGCAATTGGAAGCACCGCAAGATCGGCAAGATATCCCGTCGCATCCGCCGCCGTTATCCCTGCGCGCCGAATGGCGGCGATGAGTAGGTTGGCCATCTCCCAGGTCCAGAGCGCGGGCACGACCGCGCCGGCGTTGCTGACGCGAGAAAGCAAAGCGTCGGTTGCCCGCGTCGCCTCATCCTTGAAAAGCCAGCACGCCGCTGCGGAGGCGTCGATCACGACGCTCACTAGTACTTGCGGCCTTCGTCGCGCAGCGCTTTCCAGCCTGTGCCGCCTGTCGTGACGCCCTCGCGACGCTCCAATATGCGCGCGATCGCGGCGTCGATTTCGTCGCGGGAGGCGGACTGCGCCTTGACGAGCCGCGCCACGGGCTTGCCGTGGCGGGTGATCAGCACCTCTTCGCCACGCTCGACCGTCTCCAACAGGGCGGAGAATTGCGTCTTGGCTTCGTAGGCGCCGACTGTGATCATGATTGCTGTTTAGACCAGAATTTTCGACTAGTCAAAAAATCTGGTCTAGCCTGTCGCTGCTGAGAATGACTTGCAGGAACAGCCCCGGCGCGATATTTTCCGGCTTGGCCCTGCCCGCGCCTGCCTCGCAGTCGCAAGATTCGGCTTTGCTTTCAGAGAAGTGCTGGATGTACGTCTGCAACTGTAACGGCGTGACTCGGTCGGAGGTGGACGAAGCCATCGCCGCGGGGGCGCAACGCCCGGAAGAGGTGCTCGCCCGTCACGGCTGCCAGCCGTGTTGCGGACGCTGCCTGCCGGAGATCGCCGAAGGCATTACGTGCGGCGGGATGGCCGGCCAGACCCGGAGCCTCGTCGCAGCGGAGTAAGCGCGCGATGAAGGGCGATGCGGACGTCATCAAGAAGCTCAATGCGATCCTCACCAACGAGCTGACCTCGATCAATCAGTACTTCCTGCATGCGCGGATGTACGAGAACGAGGGCTACGCAAAGCTCGGCAAGAAGACCTACGAGGAATCGATCGAGGAAATGCGCCACGCCGACAAGCTGGTGAAGCGCATTCTCTTTCTCGACGGGCTGCCCAATCTGCAGGCGCTGCACAAACTGAAAATCGGCACCAACGTCGAAGAGCGGCTCAAGGCCGATTGGGAAGCCGAGACCTCCGGGCGCGCGGCGATGATCGAGGGCATCGCGCTGTGCGAGGAGAAGCAGGACTATGTCAGCCGCGATCTGCTGAGCGAGCTGCTCGAGGATACCGAAGAGCACATCGACTTTCTCGAGACGCAGATGTCGGTGCTGGCCGAGATCGGCCTGCAGAATTACCTGCAGAGCCAGTACGCGCTGGAGAGCGAGGCGGGCGATTGAAAGTCGCCAAATCGCCAGATCGCCAGATCGGGATGCGCGCGCGCGCAGCCGGTCGCGACCTCGCAATTTGGCGATCTTCCGCGAGCAACGTGGACTCCCCCTCCAAGGGGGAGGGGAGTAACGGGTCGTACCGAGTTGCGTCGATCATTGCTGACCGACGCGCGTCGAACGCGCCCCGTGTATCGTCAGGCCGGCGCGGACGCCGTTCCGGATCGCCGTAAACGGCGTCCGGAATACGCCGAAGCGTGGCTTTGCCGCCCGGGCGAGCTGAAGCTCGCGCGCCAATGTTCTTACCGGCTTCGGCGCGGCGCGGTCGTTGCCGGCGAGGACGCCGACGGTCCAAGATTCCCTGTCCTCGCCGGCAGTCTCGGTTCGTTCAAGCACGATGTTGCAACGTCGGCGGCCTGCGACTGGAACGGGATGGTTTTCGTATCGGGCATGCCAAGATCGGCGTAAGCTGCCGGCGCGGAGGCGGAAGGTGGCCGGGTCAGCGGCAGGGCGGCTGAGATCGTTCGGGGCGCACCTCGCCGCCTTTGCGCTGGCGGTGGCGCTGCCGGTGACGGTGCTGGCCGGGGCGCTGCTGTGGCATTCGGTCGATGTGGCGCGCGCGCAAACCGAGGCGCGCCTGATGCAGCTGGCGGCGGCGCTGGCGCGGGACATCGAGCGCGACGTCGAGCGCCACATCCTGGTGCTCAACACGCTGACCAGTTCGGTGTCGTTCGTGGACGACTGGGCCGCCTTTCATGCGCGCGCGCGCCGGGCGCTGCAGGGCGACGGCTACATCGTGGTGGTCGACGCCGAACTCTATCAGCTGGTCAACACCGTCGTGCCGTACGGAAGCCAGCCGGAGCGCACCGGCGATCCTGTCACGGCTCAGCGCGTGCTCGCGTCTAAGCGCCCGGAAGTGTCGGACGTGTTCACCAGCCTGGTCACGGGCGGGCCGGTAATCAATGTCGACATGCCGGTGCTGCAGGACGGGGAGGTCGCCTACATCCTGATGTACGGGCGCCCGATCCATCACCTCGACCGGCTGCTCGAAGGCCAATCGCTCGACCGCGGCTGGAGCAGCGCCGTGTTCGACCGGCAGGGGACGCTGATCACCAGCTACGGCGCCGACGAGCGCAGCAACGAGCGCCCGCCGGGCGCTGCGGGCGTGTCGCGCTATCGGGATGTCAATGGCGAGCCGACGTTTCGCGCCACCCATGTGTCGGAAGCGACGGGCTGGACGGTGACGGTGGACGTGCCTGCCGCGGTGGCGATGCGCGAAGTCAATGCGGGGCTGCGCTGGTGGGGGCTGTTTGCGCTGGCCACCGTGATGCTGGCGCTCGCGCTTGGGCTGACGTTCGGACGCTATCTGCGCCGCCAGCTGCACGCTGCGGCGGAGTATGCGCGCGCGGTCGGGCGTGAGCAGGAGGCGCCGCCGCTGGCGCAAACCAGCCTGCGCGAAGTCGCCGAAATCGGCGCCGCGCTGGAGAAGACGCGCGGCGAACTGGCCCGGCGCATGGAGCAGCAAAAGTTGCTCTCGCGCGAGTTGAGCCACCGGGTGAAGAATTTGCTGAGCGTGGTGCAGGCGATGGTGCAGCTCACCTTCGCCAGCAAGAGCGAGGCGGGCGAGGCGCGCGACCGCATCATGCAGCGCCTGCAGTCCCTGGCGCGCAGCCAAGATCTGTTGACGCGGTCGGACTGGACGGCGCTGCCGCTGCGCCGTCTGGTGGAAGCGGAAACCGCGCCGTTCGCAGAACGCATCTCCTTCGAGGGGCCGGACCTGTCGGTGAGCGCGGCCAACGTGCAGAATTTCGGGCTTGTCCTGCACGAACTCACCACCAACGCGGTGAAATACGGGGCGCTGCGCGAGGGGGCGGGAAAGGTCGCCGTTCGCTGGAGCGTGGAGGACGGCGCGGGAGGCAAGCGATTCAAATTCCGCTGGAAGGAGAGCTGCGTCCCCGCCGACGGCGCCGGCGAAGAATCGGGATTCGGCAGCACATTGCTGAAGCGCGCGTTTCGCGGGGCGGACAGCGTAACGCGCCTGGAGATCGAGCCCGACGGGCTCGTGTACGAATTGGAGGCGGCGCTTGAGACCGTGACCGGAAACGCTGAGGCGGCGGCGGCGTCCGAATCCGGGGCGAGCGCGACCGCGGCGGCGTAAGCCGTCAGCGCGCGGCGGCGCGGAGGGGCGCGTCCTCGAAGCGGCCGAATTCGGCAAAGCCTTCGCCGCTTTCCACCTGCGCGCGTTCGGGAACGCTCAACAACAGCCACTCGCACGCCGCGGCGACGCTGCTGAGCCGGCGCGCATTGGTGGAGAAGGCCTTGCGCGAAGCCTCGCCGGCGACCCAGAAGTCCACATAGGCGCAAGCGGCTGGGCACTCGCACACCCAGGCGGTGCGCCGGTAGATCTGGAAGCGCAGCGGCTCGTAGAGTTTGCGGTAGCGCGCGAACAGGACGCCCAGCGCGTCCATGTCGACGCCGGAGAGATCGGCGCCGGGGCGCACGACGTTGAGGCTGTCGGCGCCGAGCAGCTCGGAATTTTGGGCTGCACAGGCGGCGAGCGCGGCGAGCTGGTCTGTTGTGACCTCGCCGATGCACTCCACGAAATTGAGATTGAGCGATCGGCTGTGGCGCAGGACAACGGTCATGGGACGCTCCCGGCCGATAGTGGTCAGCCTATGCGCTTGATGAAGCGTTAAGTTCGTTTCGCCGTCGCGTTGTCTAGCGCGCGGCGGCGCGAAGCGGTGGGTCCTCGAACGCCGCGACGTCCGCGAAGCTCTCGCCGCGTTCGAGCAAGGCCATTTCGCCCGGACTGAGGAGCAGCCAGTCGCCGGCTTCGGCAAGCGTATCGAAGCGGCGCACATTGGCGGCGAAGGCCTCGCGCAGGT
>CAZHWA010000152.1:0-5821 GCA_964536175.1 uncultured Terricaulis sp.
CCGCGCTATCGTCAGCTACAGGAACTACGCGCCGCTGGCGCCCCGCTGGAGACCATCGGCAACGCGCTCAACTCAACCACCATCGCCAGTCTGCGCGACCGTGAAGCCGAAATCGCGCGACGTCAGTCCGACCTAGAATCGCGGTACCTGGAAACCCACCCGGCCGTGCAGGCCGTGCGCGCCGAACGCGCCGATATCGAAGACCAGATCCAGCGCGAAATTCAGCGCATTTCCGTGAATCTCGGCAACGAGGTCAACGTCGCGCGCGCCCGTCTGGCGACGCTGCAAGATTCATTGCGCAACGCGACAGGAGATCTCTCGGACAATTCCAGCGCAAGCGTGCGGCTGCGCGAACTTGAGCGCGAGGCCGCGGCCAGCCGCGAAGTCTACGAGGCTTACCTGCAGCGCTATCAGGAAATCGCCGATCAGGACCAGCTCAACACGTCGGACGCGCGGCTGATGGCCTACGCATCGCTTCCAGGCGGGCCATCCTCACCGCGCTTGCGGGTCGCCGTGGCGCTGGCCATAGCCGCTGGCCTGATGCTCGGCATCGGCGCCGGCGTCATCGCCGAAATCCTCGACCAATCCGTCAAAAACGCCGACGAGCTGGAGGCGAAGGTGGGCTATCCGGCCATCGCTTCGATCCCGACCATCTCCAAACGCATGATGCGCCAGATGCCGCCGGCAGAGCGCCACCCCTCCGGATATCTGGTCGGCCGGCCAATGTCTGCGTTCACCGAGGCGCTGCGCGTGCTGCGCACCGTCATCGTGTATTCGAAGCTCGATTTCTCAGTAAAAGTTGTCGCCGTCACGTCGGCGCTGCCGGACGAGGGCAAGACCACGATTTCCATGTGCCTGGCGCGTGTGGCCGCGATGTCGGGACAGCGCGTGTGCGTTGTCGATTGCGACCTGCGCAAGCAATCCATCAACGACGTCATCGATATCGAGACCGATGTGGGCATCCTCCAGGTGCTCGCAGGCGAAGCCCCGTGGCGGTCGGCAATCGTGCGCGATCCCAACTCCGACGCACATGTGCTGCCGGTCGCCACCTCCGGCTTCACGCCGCGCGACGTATTCGGTTCAGAAGCCATGGAGCGGCTCGTGGGCGAGCTGCGGTCGCATTACGATCTGGTGGTTCTCGATTGCGCGCCCATCCTTGCGGTCGCCGAAACGCGGGTTTTGGTCAAGCATGCCGATACGGTGGTCATCGTTGCGCGGGCCGGACGCTCGCACATCGGCGCGGTGCGCACGGCGATCACGCAGACCGAGGCGGCCGGCGGCAAGGTGCTGGGCGTCGCGCTCAATTGCGTGATGCCGCATTGGCAGTCCTACGCGGACTCCCTCTACTTCTACCAGGCCAAGTCCTACTACAGCGTCTCCTGACGCCGCGCGATTGCCGCCTCGATCGCGTCGCAAAGCGCATCTCCAATCGCTGGCGAGTGCGCACGCTCCAGGTACGCACGCGCGCGCGTGGCCAGCATCTGCTTAAGCCGCGGCCGCTTCCGCAGCGCCAGGGCTGCACGCAGCATCTGCGTCGGCGTCGTCGCCACCAGCAAGTCCCGGTTGGCTCGTGCGGCAAGACCGTCGAGCGCCTTTGGCGTGGCTGCGACCGGACAGCCGAGCGCCATCGCGTCCAGAACTTTGATTTTCACGCCGCTGCCGCTCGTCACCGGGGCCAGAAAAATCCCGGCCCCGGCCAGCGTGTTGAGATCGCCAATACGGCCGTGAAAACGGAAGCTTTCGGCATCGAGACTCTCCGCAAGGTCCATGGGATAGTCGCCGATCGCCTCGATCACGGCTTCTGCCGGCCACGCACCCTCTGCGCGCAGAGAGCGCACACTATCGGCCAGCGTCCGGAGCATTATCGCATTCTCTGCGTAATGCATGTTGCCGAGGAAGATGATGCGTTGTCCGGGCGCTGGCGGCGCAGCCAGCGGCGACATCATCGGCGGCGCCGCCATCACATGGCCCGCCGATAGCGCTCGCGCCTCGCGCTCGGACGTCAGCAAAACCAGGTCGCTGCTTTCGACCAGCGCCCGCTCATAGGCTGCGCAACGTCTCGATTCCGACCGCAACAGGGGGCGTGAAAGCAGCCGGGCTAGGCGCGCAAACGCGCCCATCCGCTGGCCGAGGAAGCCCATGACATCGTAGGTTTCGCCCGCCGCCAGCTTGTAGCGTTCGGACAACAGGTCATCGAGATCGAGTACGCGCGCAACCTCCGGCGCAACGTCGCGCGTCAACGGCGCAAGCCGAAGCATATCGATGTAGATCGCCGCAGCGCCCCGCGCCATCGCCGCAACGCGGGCGCGCACGCCAGGATCGTGATAGAGCCAGGTCTGCATGGGCGCCTGCGCCAGCATCACCGCGTTCGCCGCGATCCGAAGCGGGCCAGCCATCGGCAGGAAGACCAGCCCCTCGTCCCGGCCGTCCCCCGCCGGGCGCCCGACGACCAAGGCTCGGATTTCAAACCGCCGCTGCGCCTGCTCAATGCGTTGTCGCAGCATCAGCGCGCGGCCGCTCTGCTCGGCATAGGGATGCCTACTCAGCACCATCAGCAGCACCGGCTTGCTCATGGATGCCGGCCCGCCATTGCCGCCTCGATGACGCTGGCAAGCTCGTCCTCAGGCTGCAGGAAGGTGCTTGCGGGCGCGGCGAGCAGCCTCGCGCGGACTTCGGCAAGCCTGCCGTAGTCAAGTGCGCCTACAAACCCCGGCAGGGTTTCCTCCAGGGGCTCCGCCAGCGTGAAGCCAAACCCGCGCGCGTCGATCCAGCGCCCCGTTTCGCTGTCTGCGGGGGCTAGAGCGGGAGCGCCGTAATATCCTCCTTCGTACAGCCGGTTGGGCAACAGCCACTTCGAATTCGCGTTGGCATCGTGGAAGTCGCCTGCCCACACCAGATCCACCTCGCGGTAGATGCCGGCGAGATCGTGCGGCCAACTGTAGCGGCCGCCGAATTGCACGTTCTCACGTCCGGCCACCCGCGCCTCGAAGTCGCCGACAGCGGCGCGCGCCGGTACGCCGCGCAGCGAAAGCTCGATGCGATCCGGAAAGCGCGACGCCAGATCGAGCAACAGCGCAAGGCTGCGCGCGCAGCGCAAGTTGCCGAACCAGCCGACACGCAACGTGGTGTCGCTCTTGGGCGCCGCCGCCTCGGGGCGGGCGCCATATGCGAACCCCGCTGGCAGTCGGTTTTCGATGAGCACAGTCGGCGGCGCGTGCACATGCCGCCGCTGAAAATACTCGCGAACAAAGGCAGGCGAACTCACGACAATGAGCGCCACATGAGCCAGAAGCCGGGCCTCCATCGCCCGTAGCCCGGCCCCGATCGCGTCTTCGCGTGAAAGGAAGCGGTGTACATCCAGGCACTCATAAACGAGCGAAGCGCGCGAGCCGCTCATGTCCATCGCCCAACGCGCCAGCGCGAGCATGTCCAGATTGCGCGCATAGACGATGTCCGCGCCCAGCACCTCCTGCCTGTAGCGCCGCAGCACGGGGCGGGCGCCAATCAGGGCGGCGATGCGTTGACCAAAGGCGGCGTCACGCGTCTCCCCGAGATCGACGTTGCGCCATGGCGGCTCGAATGCCGGCCCGCGGCGCATGGTGAACGCGGTGACGTCCGCTCCGGCGGCGCCAAAGGCGGCGATACGCCTTTTAACCGCAGCGTCGTGTGCGTCATGTCCGAAGAAAAGCAGCTTTACCACCGGCCCGCCTCGTTAAGCACGAGGCGCACAAACCCGACGCCGGCGCAAGGCGCAGCGTAAATGGAGGAAGCGGCCTTAACCCGCCGCGCGGCTACGCCGACGAACCGGGAGGTCGTCGCCGCGTGGGATCGGCCGCGTGCGCTTGATTTTCGTCGGCCGCCAAAGTTCGCCACGATCGCGCAAGCTTCGCAGCGCATCCGAAAGAATGACAAGGTCCGTCATCAGCGACCAGGAGAAGGCGTAGATCTTGTACTGGCTCGCCTGCTCTTCGCCGGCGTCCACGATCGTGCTGATCCCTACCACGCCCGGGCGCGAACTGAGATAGTAGCGCTTGCCGACCTTCATCGGTTCGAGTTCGTCCTGCGCAAGCGGCGAAGGACCTACAAGCGACATTTCACCTCCGAGCACGTTGAAGAGCTGCGGCAGTCGTTCGAACGCCCGCCGCCATTTCTCCCGCCGGCTCTCGGCCTTACTGGCAATAGCGTTCCAATCGTTCGCCGGCGTGTCGGAATCTTTCGGCGCACGCAGATGCGCGATGGTGGCGCTCGGCGGTTCGAGACGAAGCTTGAAGCATTTGAAAACACGACCGCCGTAGCCGACGCGTTCCTCTGCTTGAAAGACCGGAGCCGGGTGTTTGATCTTCGAGACCGCCGCGGCAATCAGCAGGGCCGGGAGCCACACCGGCGCCCCGAGCAAAGTCAAGACAAGATCGAATACGCGTTTCGTCGAACCGCCTAGAACAGGATCGTAGGAGATAACAGGCGCGCTCGCGAGGTCGCGTCGGAGCGCCGCCTCGAAAGCGTTGCACTCTTCCGCCTTTTGCGTCCCTGAATGGTCCGCAGACCCCCGAGGCAACTGGACAAGCATGGGTAAATCCTGACCCCGTCTTCGGGTGAGATTAGAAACCCCACGCGAAACTTCAACGGCGAGCGCGTACGTCGTTTACAATATTTCCCCGTTGGACCACGCAATCCACAGCCCGCGCGTGGGAAGCGAAATTCGGCATCGGCCCGCCCATCGCGCTTGTCAATGCGCAGCCCTGGGCGCGGCGCCCCGCTGCACGGCAGAAATAGGTCGAAAGCCGCCGCCCCTTGACTATAGACTGGCATTGGCCGAGCCGCCGCGGGGGCGTTCAAGGCCAAGTAATCGACCTGTAGCAACAAGCGACCGAGGAACACAGCGCACGTGACGTCCCCCGTGGCAAGTGAGCAAATCCAACAGATGGCGGCCACAAGACGCCGCCTGCATGCCCGCACCAAGAGTGGCCGGGGCCGCTCTGCCCTCGTCTGGGCTCGATTGAGCCGCGGCGCCGGTCGCCAACTTGCCGTTGTCGTTCTGGTGGCCGCGCTTGGGGTGGCGCTTGGGTTCTGGTTTCATACCGCTGGCGGTGCGCGGCTCAGCGCGGGCGCCACCGTCTTTTACGCCAGCATTGCGATCGGCGCGGCGCTCACAATCGGGATCGTGCGCGAACTCTCGCGCAACACCATCACATCGGTCACAAGCCTGGGCAAGCGGCGCGCTTATGGCGTTTTGGGAGCCGCACCGGAGCTGACGCCGCGGCTGCTTCGTCTGTTACCGCCAGACCAGCGCTCTCCGCTTGGCTGTGTCGTCAATGAGCCCGCCTCCCCCTTCGCCACCGCGTTTCGAGACCTGCAGGGCAATATAACTGACGACGGCGTTGTGGCGTTCATCGGCCCATTTGCGAGCGAGGGCGCGACAACGTCGGCCTTGTGCGTGGCGGCCAGCGCGGCCCAGCAAGGACACTCGGCCATTGTCGTCGATTGCGACCTTCGCCGGCGCAGTCTCACCAGGGGTTTTGGCCTCGATCCCCAGCTCGGCGTGCGCGAGGCGTGCGAGCGGCCCGAATACTGGCGGGACTACGTCGAGGAAGAATTAGAGACCGGCCTTCACTTCCTTCCGGCCGCCAAGTCGTCCTCGCCCTGGCGGACGTTGGGCGCAGAGCCGGGATTGCGCCCTCTGTTGAAGCATCTGCACGAGGCCTACGACCTCGTCGTGCTGGATTGTCCGCCCGCGCTTAGCAGCGCCGACGGGCCCGCTGTGGCGCGCATGGCGCGCCGTTGTGTCGTTGTCGCAGTGTGGGACCAGACGCCCATTGGCGCC
>CAZHWA010000153.1:0-5814 GCA_964536175.1 uncultured Terricaulis sp.
TCTCCGGACACGCCAGCATTTCGTCGACAACCGCCTGGGCGAAGCTGTCGGCGAGCTGGGCGATGCGTTCCGGCGTCGGCTCGCGGTCCAGCAGCACGCGCTCGTAGTATTCGAACTTCTTGTAGCGCGACACGCCGCCATTGGCGTTGTGATAGGCGATGACGGCGTCGACGATCTCGGGATGGTCGCCGGCATAGAGCGCGGCGAATGCGCGCGTCTTCACCTCACAGCTATCGAGAATGACGCCGTCGAAATCGAAAAAGACCGCCTCGCAGCGCTCGAACCAAGCCATCATTCGGCCGCACTCCTCGCCGCTTCGGCAGCCTCGGCTGAAGCTAGAGAGGCCTCGTGCTGCTCATGGATGCAGTCCAGCAGCCCGTGCCCGAATTCGATGAACTCGTTGGCGATGAGCTTCTCGGCCATCTCCGGCTTGAACGTGAACGGCGTCAGCAGGTAGTGCCCGGGCGGCTCGCCGTCGGCGAACTCGATACGCACGTCGCGGTCGAGGATTTCCTTCACCATCATCGCTACGTCGCGGATGCGGAAACGCTCGTAGCCGGTCGCCAGCACGAACTTGTTTTCGTATTTCGGCGCCAGCACGTCGACGCTCATGCGCGCGGCGTCCACGACATGAATGAATTCGCGCATCGCATCGCCATGGCCGGGGAAGCTGATGGCGCCCTTGGTCAGCGCATCCTTGATCATACGGTGGATGCGGTTCTTGGGCCCAGCCCGGCGGCCATAAAGCGAGCCGTAGCGCATGATGGTGAAGGGCGGGCCGCCGGCTTCGGCGAAGGTCTGCACAAACGCCTCGGCCGCCTGCTTGCTGGCCCGATAGAAGCCGCCGTGCCGCGAATAGATGTAGGCCGAGGAGGAAAACACAAAGCGCTTCACGCTGTGGCGGCGGCATGCTTCGAGCAAATTGACGGCGCCGAGCACGTTGACCCGCGCAGTCGCGACCGGATCGTCGGCGCAGTCCTGGATGTCGGCGATGCCGCCCAAATGATATACGTAGTCGACGCCGGCGAGGGCGGCCTCGACCGCCTCGCGGTCGTTGATGTCGCCGAGCGCCATCTGCTGATCCGCCTGCAGGTAGGGCGAGGGCTGGCGATCGAAGACCCGTACCGCGTATCCCGCCGCTGTCAGCGCGTCGGCGATATGCGAGCCCAGAAAGCCGCTGCCGCCGGTCACCAGTGCGAGCGCCTTGTTTTGTTTTGCGTTCTTCATCACACCCCCAGCGCCTCGACCAGATTGGCTACAGCTTCGGCTTCCATGCGCCGGCGCACCTCGATCGCCGCCGATCCGACGTGCGGCGTGAGCACAACGTTGTCCAGTTCGCAGAGCGGCCCCGCATAGGGTTCCTGCTCAAACACATCGAGCGCCGCGCCGGCGAGATGGCCGCTCTGCAGCGCCGCGCACAGGGCGGCTTCGTCGACCAGGCCCCCGCGCGAGGCGTTGACGAGGTAAGCGCCCTCTTTCATCCGCGCGATCACGCCCGCGTCGATGATGCCGCGAGTCTCCGGCGCATACGGCAAGTGCAGCGTGACGATGTCGGCGTTAGCCACCACCGCGTTCAGTTCGCCCGGCGCCGTCGCCGGATCGTACGCCAGCACATGGGCCCCGAACGCCTGCAGCAGTTCGCCGACGCGCCGGCCGATGCGGCCGTAACCGATCACGCCGACGGTCTTGCCCATCAGCAGCGGGCCCTGCGCCTTGCCCCATTCGCGCGCATGCAGCCGGCGATCCAGCAAAGAAACCTTGCGCAGCATCGACAGCATGAGGCCCAGCGTAAGCTCGGCTACAGCCGGCGCCGGCGCGTCCGGCGTGGTTCGGATCTGTACACCGCGTTCCGCCGCAGCGGCGAAATCGATCCGGTCGGTTCCCACACCGACGCGCGACAACACGCGCACCGACGGCGCGCAGTCCAGCACCGCGCGCGTCCACGGCTCCACCCCGGCGATCACCCCGATCGGATCGTGCTGGCCAATGAACTCAATAGCTTGGGCCTCGCTTAACTGCTTGCGCCAGGGATTGAGCTGAACCTCGAATCCACGCGACATGAGCTGCATGAGCTGAGGGTTGGCCTCGATGTCGAAGCTCGACGTGGTGATGCAGATCACCGCCATTGTTGAGGCGTCCCCCTGTTGTCCCCGCAGTCACGGAAGCGCCATATAATGGCCCCGTTCGCACGCGGTCAAACCCCGCGCGCACCCGTTTCCGGCGAAAAATCATCCGCTTCTGCGACAACGTGCACAATGCGTCCGTCGAAGTGCTGGAGCAGTCCCTGCGTGACCTCGCGGCTGCGCATCCGCACCGGCGAAGCCAACGCCTCCTCCATGGCTGCGCGCGAGGGATAGGTGAATTCCAAGATGAGCGCATAAGGCGGCGCGCCGTCGTCGCTGCTCGCATTGCGCCGCATCCGGAACGCCAGCAGATGCGGAAAGCTGCGCCACAACGGCACGAGCTGGTCGCGCGCATACGCGTAGAACGCCTCCTCTTGGCCGGGCTTGATGCGTCCTTCGAAGAAGCCCAGCCGTACGATCGCCATCTCCCTTGCGCTCCTTGTTCAATGCGCCAGGCGCACGCCGAGCCTCAGAACCGTTTCCGGCGCGGCGTTCGCGTCATGGCCCGGTTCGAGCACATGGATGGCTTCGCCAAAGGCCGAAACATTCTGCCCGGCGAAATAGCGATAGCCGAGGCCTAACCGGGTCTCGCGCCCGTCCGGCACGGGCGCGAAGCTGCGCTCCTCATATCTGAGACTGCGACGCCCATACTTTGTCGCCGTGGGCGCCATGAAACTCATCTGCCCGGCTTCGACGCGCAGCGGCTGGGAGACAGTGAAGCTCACGCTGCCCTCGCCGCCCGCAAACACCCCGAGCCAAGCCGGCGTGTACGCGTGCTGCAACGAGAACGAATACGAGCTGGTGCGTATCGCATTATCCACGCGCAGCCAGCCTGTTGCGGCAAGATCGGAGACGCCGCTTTCAACCTCGAGATCGGCGCCAAAGCCGCCGTCCCGGTAACGCCATGCAAATCCGGCGAACCTCGTCTCTCCCCTCGGCGTTGCGCCGAGCGCATCGCTCCAGGCCAGCCCGAGAAGCCCGCTCTCGTCTTCAGCCCGCCCGGCTGTGATTTCGAGCGCGTGGCGGCCAAAGTTGAAGTTGGCGCGCGTCGCGGCGGCGCTGCGTTGCGGCGGGGTTTGCACCAGACCGTGCAGCGACATCACCGGCCGCTCAGGCGCGCTGCCGCTCTCGGACACAAAGGCGATGCTGAAAAGGTCGCCGAACCTGTGGGTCAGCTGCAGCGAACGGTCTGCGTTCATGAAATCCAGGTGGCCCACCGCATCGCCGTAGCGCGTCGTGTTTTCGGTCTGCGCGCCGTGCGCTGCGAACGAGACGCTGAGGCCGGCGCCCAGATCGGCGTCGATCCGGGTTGGATTGGGTTGCAGGTCGCTGCGCGAAGCTGGAAGCCGATAGGACTCGGGCGCAATGTCTTCGGCCAGCGCCATCTGCATACGCAGTCCGTGTGCGGCGCGCGCCGTACGCCAAAGCAGCGGCGCTTGCGCCACAGGCGATGGCCCCGCGAGCGGGGCAACCCAATTGTCGGAGAGATCGACTGCGAACGTCCGCCGGTAATGGTCGAACCCGGAAACCGACCAAAGTTCGTCATGCCGGCGCAAGCCGTTACCAAACGGAGCGCCCGATACGCCGATCGGCGTGTGCGTCTCGACAGCGCGCTGTCCAGCGACCAGCGGCACGGACAAAGGCCCGACAGGCTGGAAGGCCCGTCCGATATTGAGCCGGCCGCGGCCATTGACGGCGTCGATGCCTGGCGCGCCGGTGTCGTCAGCGGTCACGAACAGCAGCTCGACCACTTCGGCCGGCGTCATGCCGGGAAATGCGTCCATCACCAGTGCGACGGCGCCGGTCACGTGCGGCGATGCATAGGACGTGCCCTGGATGCGGCAAAGATCGCCATTGGGCCCAAGACCGCAGGTCTGAAATCCAGGCACCGGTCCCGCAGGACCGAAATCGGGGACAATGATCTGCCAGCCCGGCGCGGTGAGATACCACTCGGCGGCGCTCCCGGGCGGATTGGACACGCCGTTCACCGAGCCGTCCGGGTTCAGCCCTCCGGCGATCATGATGAGACCGTTGGAGACGTTCGGGTCCGTCGCGAGAAAGCCGGGATAATTGGGTTCTGTGGCGCCGTCATCGCCGTCATTGCCGGCGGAGACGACGATGATGATGCCGGCCGCCGTCGCTCTTTGAATGGCTTCGCGGAAGACCGCGGAGGTGGGCGATGCGCTTCCGAGCGAAAGATTGATCACGTCGACGCCGTGCTCGCGCGCATAGTCCACCGCGTTGGCGAGATCGACGCCGTTGAAGCTGCCCGAGGCATTGTCGGCGCGGATGGCGAGAATGGTCGCATCGAAGGCGACGCCGACCGTTTGTGAATCGTTGTAGTTGCCGGCGATCAGCGCGGAAAGTTCGCTGCCGTGCGATTGGTCGGTCACCAGCGCGTCGCGGCCGGAGACGATATCGACCGAGTCCGGCGAGATGCGGCCGCGCAACTCCGGATGGTTGGGGTGGATGCCGTCATCGACGACGCCGACAAGCACGCCTGCGCCGGTGGCGCCGTTCTGCCAAGCGACCTGGGCGTTGGCGCCGCCAACGCCCCAATTGGCGTTGAACTCGCCGCCGCCGAGATCGGGGAAATCGCCATCGGCGTGCGGCGGCGCCAGCGGCGGGAATCCAGTTCCGGGCGGCGGCGATGGCGGCGGTAACGGCGCCGGGCCCGGATTTCCGCCCCCGCCGCCCCCGCCTGCGCACGCGCCAAGCAGCAAGGCGACAAGGGCGCTCAACGCGATGCGCGACGTCTTTACCGCGACAGACACACTCCCTCTCCCCGGATCGCCGTCAAACAGCAGGCCGAAACCCTACACCCGCTTCTTTTCCAGCTGAAGCGGCAGATGCTGCGATCGGCGATGGCGCACGTTGTGTTCAGCGCCGATCCTTGAGTTGCGCAAGCGTGTAGGTCAGCCCGTAGGCGACATATTCATAGGTAAAGCCGGTCGCGGCGATGAACTCCATGAACGCTTTATGCTCGTGCTGTTCCCAGCCGAAATAGCCGATCAACTCGTCGAAACAAATCCAGGATCCGGGGCGCAGCATGTGTCCCAGCGTGTCGAAAATGGTCTTGGTCGACGAATAGATGTCGCAATCGACGCGCAGTAGCGCGATCGTCTCGCCCTGGTGTTCGCGCGCCCACACCGGCAAGGTGTCGTCGAACCAGCCGGGGACCAGCGTCACGTTATCGGGCATCTCGGGCAGCTGGCCTTTGACATCGCCGAATGTGCCTTTCGCCGCGTGCGACCAATCTTCCGGCAAGCCCTCGAAACTATCGAACCCATAGATTCGCCGCTCCGGCCAAAGTGCAGCCAGCTTTCTGGTAGAGCCGCCTTTGTAGACGCCAAGGTCCAGGATGTGGCCTTGGGCGACGAGCGCCTTGCGCTGCGAGATCATGTCGAACTGCTCGGGCGAGAACGTCGCGTGAGGCATTTCGCGCTCGATGAAATCGAATGTGCTGCGCGCACCGCGTCGCGCACGCTCATCGAGCATCACCGCCCAGCGATAATTGTACATGAGGTGATGCCGAAGCAATGAGTGTACTCTGTGATCGTTGAGCTGGGCGACGATATCGCGGACGTCGATACGCACGGGCGCTTCGGCAAGCGCCTCGCGCACAGCTTTCCGCACTTCTTCGCGCAGCGTTTCGTCGGTGACGGCCATGATCCAGCTCCTTATCGGCATA
>CAZHWA010000154.1:0-5797 GCA_964536175.1 uncultured Terricaulis sp.
TACTCCTGCCGCCGTGGCGCCGGTTCTGCTCATCGCGCTGGGCGCACCCGCCGCGCTGGTCGCCGCTTCGGCGACCGTGCGCGCGATCCATCACTTCCTCATCCACACCGAGCGCGTCCGGCGTTTGCCTGCGCCGATCGAGTTCGTGTTCAATACGCCCTCGCATCACCGCGTGCATCACGCCAGCGAAACGCATCTCCTCGATAAGAATTTCGGCGGCGTCCTCATCGTCTGGGACCGCCTGTTCGGCACCTTCGCCCCAGAACCGCAAGCAGGCGTGGCCGCCTTCGGTCTTGTGCATCCGACCGGCTCTGGCGTCTGGCGCACCTTCGCCGAGCCGTGGGCGCGCCTCATCAGGGCCGCTGCGCACGCGCCTTCCCCGGCTCAAGCCGCGCGTGTGGTCCTTGCTCCACCCGAGGCGGCGCGTGTGAGCGATTAGCCTACTTACGCAGCTGACGCCACGCGCGCGCTATTCGTCGCCATCGAACAGTACTTCCCACACGTGCCCATCCGGGTCGGTGAAGTAGCCGGAATAGACGCCGTCTTCGTCGCTCGCAGCGGAGATCTGCGCGCCAGCGCGCTGCGCCCTTGCCATGAAGGCGTCCACGTCGGCTTTGCTCTCGGCGAAATACGAGATGATCGTCTCAGCTGAGCCGCGTACGGCCGGGCGATGGCCGAGCTTCTCAACGTAAGTGCCAAATTCGCTGCGATCGAGGATGACGAGATAAACCCCGTCGAGATCGAAGGCGGCGTGCTCCTCATCGGTCTCTTCGACACTGAGGCCGAGTCCGTCACGATAGAAGGCGAGCGACTTCTGCAGGTCGTCGACGGGGAAAGTTACGCATGAAATCGCTGCAGACATGGGGCCCTCCTCGACTGCGCATTGTTGCCGTTTGACGCATAGGGTTGGAGGGATTCTGTGCGCTGGCACAGTGCGGGGGTCACCCTCCGGCCGCCATTTGGCCCGCGGCCGATTGCGCCAAGCTAGCCGCACGCACCGCTTGGCGCCGACGCCACGCTTGCGCATCCCCTGGCGTTCCACCTCACGCGCGTACCCGCCACAGCGGTGTGGCTTTCCCGCATCAGCCCGGGTTAATCGTTAACGCCCTGGCGTGCAGAATTGCGGGTTCGCCGGTCCCGTCCCATCTGGTTTCCTACCCAGAACGGGTTATCAGACAGGGGTAAGCACGAATGCGTAATTGGATTATCGGCGCAGCCGCGGCACTGGCGGCTGTGGCGGCGCCTAGCGTCGCCTCGGCCCAGGCCACCGGCTATGTCGGCGCCGTCTATAACGAAACCGACTTCGGCGGCGGCGCGGACTTCGACTCCTATGGAGTCGAGGGCGCGGTGGCCTTCGCGGGCTCTGGCTCGATCGTTTTCGAGATCGACGCTGCTCTCACCGACAGCGACGATACGGACACCGGTTATGGTCTTGTCGGCCACGTCTACGGCCGCAACAGCGACCATCTCTTTGGCGGCTTTGTCGGAATCGCCGGATCGGACGACACGGAGACCTGGATCGCGGGCCTTGAAGCAAACAAGTATTTTGGCAACTTCACGCTCGGCGGCGCGCTCTTTTATGGCAACAACGACGACTTTGATATCGACGGGTGGGGCGCCAACGTTGAAGGACGCGTTTTCCTCACCGACAATTTCCGACTGAATGGCAACATCGGCTGGGTCGAAGTCGACACTGGCGTGAGCGACGACGATGCGATGATGTACGGCGTCGGCGGCGAATACCAATTCGCGACCGTTCCGGTCAGCATCGGCGCCGGCTGGACCACCGTCGATTCTGATGGCGGCGACATCGACGCCTGGACCGTTGGCGTGCGCTACAATTTCGGCGGGATGACCTTGCTCGACCGCGACCGCAACGGCGCGAGCCAAGCCTCGGTCATTGGTCTCGCCAGCGCGTTCTGATCTAAACCTACGCAAGGCACAACCTACGCCCCGGCTTCGGCCGGGGCGTTCTTGTTAACGCGTACGCAGCGTCGCTGTGGCCGCGGAATCACACTGCCGGGCGCCACGTACGCACCGCGGCCGTCATTAACTACTCGGTAACCGCCCCGCCTCGATTGTTTCGCTCACGCCGATTGCCGGCGGAGTGAAAAGGACTTTCGGGACATGAAGAAGATCTTGTTGGGCGCTGCGGCCGCCCTGGCTATGGCTGCGCCTGGCGTCGCGATGGCCGACACCGCCGAAGTCGGCGCCCATATTGGCAATGTCGAACCGGACGCCGGCTCGGACGCCGACTATTGGGGCCTCGATGGCGCATATTCACACGATTTCTCGAGCGGCTGGACCCTACAGATGGACGGCACGCATCAGAGCCTTGACGGCGGCGGCTCCGACGTCGGCACCAGCTATGGTGCGGTCAATCTCGGCATGCGGCACGCCGGCCACGCCGTGTACGGCTTTGTCGGCCTGAGCGACATCTTTGCGGTCAGCTTCACCAATGTGGGCGTGGGCGGGCAGCTCTATCTGGGCAACGCCACAGTGAACGGTTCTGTCGGCTATGCCTGGTCCGACACGTTCGGCGATCCGGAAGTACTCAACGGGCACATCGACGGCACTTGGTTCTTTACAGACAATCTTGGGCTCATGGCTGAAGCCAGCTGGGCCGAACTCGACGCGTCAGGCGGCGGTTCCAACGATGTGGAGACACTCGGCGTCGGCGGCATCTTCCGCTTCACCGGCTCGCCGGTTGCGATCAATCTCAACTATCGCAACGTCGATACCGACACCAACGAACTCGACGTCTGGCAGGCCGGCGTCGTCTATCACATCGGCACCGGCTCGGCGCGGCAGCGCAGTCAGGAAGGCGCGAGCTGGAACGGCGCTGCGAACCTGCACCGCAGCACGATGTACTCGATCTTCTGATCGAAGTACTCGATCTTCTGATCGAACAACCGGCTGTTTCGAAGAGCCCCGGCGATCGCCGGGGCTCTTTTTACAGGCGGCTCCTCTGAAGAATCCGCAATGTCGCGCGGTTTTGGTTGACCGGGCGCCGCCGCGCCTCGATTTTGATCACGGCGGGGGCCTTCAAAGCGGGGACCGCATGCGCACCATCCTGATCAGCGCGGCGCTGGCGTTCGGCGCGGCGACGCCGAGCGTCGCCTTGGCCCAGAACGGGCACGTGGACGTAAGCTACGCCAATTTCAACGAAGATTTCGGGGTCGGCGACGTCGACATCGACATCACCCGCGTCGCCGGCCAAGTGGCGTTCGACAACGCTCCGGTCGGCTTTCAAGTCGACGCGAACTACGCAAACTGGGAGGTGGGAAACGACCTCGACGCCTGGGGCCTTGGCGGTCACGTGTATCGGCGCAGTTTGCGTTGGCTGTTTGGCGGCTATGTTGGGTTCGATTCACTCGACGATGACGATGCTTGGACCGCAGCACTGGAAACCCAGTACTATATGCCGCGCGGCACGTTTTCAGGCCAGCTGAGTTACAGCGACATGGAGGATCAATCGCTGTCGAGCATGGCGATCGACGGGTGGTATCGGCACTTCGTCACCGAGAACTTCAGCGTGCGCGGCGGCGCCGGACTGGGTGAATTTGACGCCGGCGGCACCGACTTCAATTTCTGGCAAGCGGAAATTGGCGGCGAGTTCAAATTCGACGCGCTACCCATCAGTGTGTTCGCCGGCTATCGCCATGCCGAGTACGACATCCCGGTGGGCCAGCTGGACACGGATACGGCCACCGTGGGCGTCCGTTACAACTGGGGCGGCTCACTGCTGGATCGCGATCGTGGCGGCCCCGGTCTCGATCGGGTCTTGCCGGTATTCGAACGCGTCATCGTCTGACACAGCGAAGGAAGGGGGCGTCTTGGGCGCCCCTTTTCAGCCGCGCCGCGGCGCCAGACACGCGGCGGCGCACGCGACGCCGACGATCCAGCCGACCGGCTCCGTCTCACAGGCCGCGATAACATCCAAGCGCCGGCGCATGCGTGCGCCGAGTGTGCGCACGCTGGCAGGCAACGTCCGCGTGAACACTTGCGCGACGGACGGGCCCGCGGCCGGCGAGGCAAGACCTTCGTACACTCGATCCGCCTCTTCCGTCATCGACGCCTTGTACGCCTCGTCGCTGGCCCCGAAATCCACCCACGCGCAGCCTGCCTCGGCCGCCGCCTCCAATTGTAGCCGGGTGAGAATGGAGCCGGCGCCGAAGCGCGCGTAGGCCGTCGCATAGGCCGGGAACCAGAGATGTTGGACGCTGCCGTCATCGAGCGATGCTTCGGCAGCAAGCAACGTCCCCTCGGATGTGCGCAGCGTCGCGAGACGCACGCCGAAGCCGGTTTCCTGCCGTTGCCTGAACAGACGTCCCAGGATGCTCTGCGTCCAGCCGCAGGCGAAGACGTCGTGTCGGCGGGTGCGCCGATACTGCGCGCGCTTGGCGGCGACGATCCATTCCAGTACGGCGCCGTCGCGCTCGTCCGCATTGAAGTGCAGCGGGCCCAATTCGCGCTCGGCCGCGCGGCGCAAACGACGCAGGTTCTTGCAGTACTTGCGATCGCGCGTCTCAAGTGCGCGTACGAGCGCATCGCGTCCCTGGGATACATCGCAGATGCGGCGGCGGCGTGCGACCCAATGCGGCCCCGGCGCGCAGCTCGCGGTCCATGCGCCTACGCGCAGGCCGAGGCCAAGCGCGCTGGCGATATCGTCGGGATGCAGGTCTGCGCCTGAGGACGCGATCACGCCGTGGTAGTCGGCCAGCGGGGCGCCGAGCGGCTGGGCCGCGCGGCCGCGGCGTTGCAGCGGAAAAAAGCCTTGCACCCTCCCCGCCTCGTGCAGAACTGCGACACCGCTGCGCGGCGCGACCGAAGCCGCCATTGCGTAACGGAGGTCGAAGAACGGGTGTGAGAGCGAAGGATTATCCGCGCGAAACTGCCGCCACAGCGCCTGTTCATCGGCGCTGAGCTGGTCGATCGAGACGACATCTGCTGTGATTGTCCGCGGCACGGCCAGTTGGCAGCAAATCGCGTACCACGGGAATTAACCAGAGTGCTCCCGGCAGGCTGCGGGCGCGCAAAGGGCCGCCCTTACCAGCGGCCTTTCTTCGCTTGTGCGTCCTACTGGCGCGCGTCGGTCCGCGCCGCGAGCTGCCCTCGGCCTATCAAGATCAGGCGCGGAGTTTTGCCAGAACCTCCTGACTGACCGCGCGAGGGACTTCTTCATAATGGTCGAATTCCATTACGTAGGAGGCGCGGCCCTGGCTGAACGACCGCAGTGCGTTGACGTAGCCGAACATGTTGGCCAGCGGCACCATCGCCTGGATGATCGTAGCATTGCCGCGCATGTCCTGACCCTGAATCATGCCGCGCCGCGAATTCAAGTCGCCGATCACCGAGCCGACATACTCTTCCGGGCTCGTCACCTCGACCTTCATGATCGGCTCCAACAGGCGTGGATCGCCCTTCTCTTTGAGCTCGCGGAAGGCCGCCTGCGCGGCGATCTGGAACGTCAGCACGTTGGAGTCGACATCGTGATAGGCGCCATCCACCAGACGCGCCGTCACGTCGATGACCGGGAATCCGGCAAGCAAGCCGTTTTCCTTGGCCATGTTGAGGCCTTTCTCGACGCCCGGGATGTATTCCTTCGGCACCGCCCCGCCGACGATCTTGTTCTCGAACACGAAGCCTGACCCAGGCTCACCCGCTTCGAATTCGATCTTCACGCGCGCGAACTGGCCAGATCCGCCGGTCTGCTTCTTGTGCGTGTAGTCGATTGTCGCTGCGCGGCCGAGCTTCTCGCGATACGCCACCTGCGGCGCGCCGACATTGGCTTCGA
>CAZHWA010000155.1:0-5794 GCA_964536175.1 uncultured Terricaulis sp.
GACCGCGCCGTTCCGTCTCTATGGAGCAGAGCTTTCACCCTACTCGGTGAAGCTGCGCTCGTATCTTCGTTACAAGGGCGTGCCGTTCGAGTGGCTGCAGCGGAGCGAAGCGCGCAAGGATGAGTTCCAGCGTTACGCCAAGCAGCCGCTCGTGCCGGTGCTTGTCGACGCCGACGATGCAGCCATGCAGGACTCGACGCTGATCATGGAGAAACTCGAAACGGAGTTTCCCGAGCCGTCGATCGTACCGGAGGAGCCTTCGCTCGCTTTCGTTTCGGCGCTGCTAGAGGACTACGCCGACGAGTGGCTCAACAAGGCGATGTTTCACTACCGCTGGAGCTATCCGGAGGATCAGGAGAGTGCTGCGCGCCGCATCGTTGAGATGTTATTTGAAGACGCCGAAGCGCCGCAGGACATCGCCGACTCGGTCCGCACCCGCATGATTGCGCGCTTGCACCATGTGGGCTCCTCGCCGGAGACAGCGCCGGTGATCGAGGGTTCGTTCGCGCGGACGATCGTGCTGTTGGATAAGCTTGTGTCGTCGCGAACCTATCTGCTGGGCGAGCGTCCAAGCATGGCCGATTTCGGCTTGGCCGGCCAATTCAGGCAAATGCTCTCCGACCCAACCCCGGGCGCTTTGCTCACAGCGCAGTCGCCGAACTTGGTGCACTGGATCGAGCGCATGGAAGCACCCGCGGACAAAGGGGGCTTCGCCAGCTTCGAGGCCGTGCGCGGCGACCTTATTCCTCTGCTGCGCGAGGAGCTGGCAGGGGCCTACCTTCCCTGGATGGCGGCGAACGCGCACGCTGTTGACGATGATGCGCCCAGCGTCCGTGTTGAGATTGCCGGACAGCTGTTTACGCAAAAGCCGCAGCGCTATGCCGCAAAAGCGTTCGCCGAGATCAAGCGCAAGCGCGCCGCTCTAGGCGACGACACGCTCGCCGCGCTGTTGCTTGAAACCGGTTGCGAGGCATTCCTGGCGCTCCCGGACGCGAACGGCCCGTCCGAGGCGGTCCTTGAGACGGATGCCGAAGACGACGGCGAGATCGAGGGCGGCGAAGCCGCCGGTGGCGCGGGCTCGGAGTCAGAAGACTAGGCTGCTTCGCATGCCGCCTTGAAGTCGTAGGAATTGATCTCGCGGGCGCAATCCGGCCAGTACCCGGTCTCGCGCCAGTAGCGCGCCAAGCCCAGTCGTGAGCAGAGCTTTGCGAAGTCCGGGTTCATGCGTAGCTGAATCGTCTGGTCGATGAACAGCAGCGCGGTCTCATAGCCAATGTGCGGGCGCGCTGCTTGCAGCGCGCCGGTGCGCCAGGCGTCGACATTGTCAAGCGCTTCCTGAAAAATCGCCAGCGCCGGACCGGTAAAGCCGAGCACCGAAAGGGCGACGGCAAGATCGAGCGCAGCTGAAGGTTCGGCTTCCGCCATTGCCGCGAAATCCTCGCCCAGCTTCATGAATGCCTCAGGCGACGGCGCCATCATCAGGTCCTGCATCCGCTGGCCAGCCCTGTGCACAGCGGAGTCGGCCAACCCCGGTACGAGACGCTCGCCATGCTCGCGCAACTGCTGCGCCGTTGCGAAATCGCCGTCGAGCGCGGCTGTATTCAGGCGCATGAACCAGACGAACGCATTGTCCGGATAGCGCCCAGCGGCTTCGTTCAGGATGCGCTTACCTTCGTCCTTCGAGATTTTGGACCAGACATTGTAGCCGTGAAAGGCAGCCAGCATCGGGTCGAGCGGATCGAGCTCGAACGCTCGCGCCTGCTGGGCGTACCCATCCGCAACGCGGCCGACGGACACCAGAAATTGCCCGTGCCTGAACAGCAGCAAGGGGTTATTCGGTTCGACGTCGAGCGCCTTTCCGATTAGCGCTTCGCGTTCGCGCCAGCGGCCAAAATACTCACCCTCTAGCGCGGCCAGCACGGCGTAGGCTTCACCCATGGTTGGATCGCAGCCAAGCGCACGTTCGGCCGCTTCGCGTGCATCGTCCACAAGACGGGCGCGATCGGCGCGCGAGAGACGCAGTACCTCGAGTTTTGCGGCGGCGAGCGCGGCCCACGCCCGCGCGAAGTCCGGGGCTTCGCGCACGATGCGTTCAAGAGAGGCGGCGGCGCTTTGGTAGGCCTCGGCTGCGCCGCTCCGCATGAGTTCGCGCGCCTCGAAGTAAGCGTCGGAAAGCGCCGCGGTGAGCTTTGGGGCCCGGGCGCGGCGGGCTTCGCGAAGCGCGACCGCAAGGGCCCTCGCCACTTCGGCCGCAATCTCCTCCTGCAGCGCAAAAGCGTCGGCCAGGTCGCGGTCGTAACGCTCCGACCAGATCACAACGCCGCTTTCAGCGTCGGCCAAATGCGCTGCGACGCGCGCGGTGTCGCCTGTTCGGCGCACCGAGCCGTCCAACACATGCGTGGCATGGAGCGCCTTGGCGGCTTTGGCCTTGTCGCGGCCGCGGAAGGCAAAACTTGACGTCGAACCGATGACTTTGAGTCCGGGCAGACGCGACACTGCGTAGAGGATTTCGGCGGAAACCCCGTCGCTAAGCGTACGCGTGGCGCGATCGCGCGTTGCAGCATCGAACGCTAGCACGGCGAGAATTGGGACAACTGGCGCAGACTGGGTTGCGGTTTTGCCCGTCTGCAAAGCGAAGACATTAAGTTTCTCGCGCATCTTGAGAAGCTTTATCTTCCCGCGCGGCGTCAGCCGCTCGGCGAGCTCGGGAGCTGCCGTATCGCGGACGATCTGTGAGACGATCAGTCCGCCTGCGGCAGCTTCGGCCTGCAGGCGCGCGGCAACGTTGACGCCATGGCCGAGCAGATCGCCGTTGTCTGTTTCGCTGACTTCGCCCAAGTGCACGCCGAGCCGTACCGGGGCGTCGGGGAACTCGCAGAGTCTGATGGCGGCCGCCAGCGCATCCGAGGCGCTCGCGAATTCGAGCATTACGCCGTCACCAGCGGTGTTGAAGATTCGCCCTCCCAGATCCGTGCAAGCAGCTTGGGCGCTGGCGCGGAGACGGGCGACTTGTTCAAGCGCGGACGCCGCATCGCGCTCCGAGAGCGCCGAGTAGCCGGCGATGTCGGCGGAGACGATTGCGGCAAGCCTGCGGGTTCGGGGGGCGTCAGGCATCGCCGTCAGAGTTTAGCACAGGGCGGGGCAGCTGTGGCTAGACGACTCGCGCGCCGCCGCAACGTCGGGCGCAACGACAAAAAGGAGCGCGCGCCCCGCGAGAGAGCGCGCGCTCCGAAAAGGGGCCCGCCGCGCGGCACGGGGGGAGGGGGAAGCCGCGCGGCGGGCGTGAAGCAGGCGTTAAGCCGCCGCTTCTGTCTCGTTGGCTGCCTCGACCGCCTTAGGCGCGCCTTGGGCGGGAGCCGCAGCGTTGATCGTGATCTTGCGCGGCTTCAAAATCTCAGGGAGCTCTCGCACGAGATCGACAGTCAGAAGGCCGTTGGCCAGCTTGGCGTCCGCGACCCGGACGTGGTCGGCAAGGCCAAAGCGGCGCTCGAAACTGCGTTCGGCGATGCCGCGATGCAGGAAGTTGCGCTGCGTTTCGGGCTGTGTGCGTTGGCCGGAAACGGTGAGCGAATTCTGTTTAAACTCGATCGTGAGGTCGTCTTCTGAGAAGCCGGCCACAGCCAGCTCGATGCGGAACTGGTCCTCGCCGATCTGTTCGATATTAAAGGGCGGATAGCCCGGGGCGCCGTCCAGACGCGCAGCCTGATCCATCAGGTTGGCGATACGGTCGAAGCCGACCAGCGTGCGATACAGCGGATTGAGTTCATTCGAAGCCATATTGTCCTCCTTAAGCGACATTTATGGATGCAGAAGGTTCCACCCCCGAAGGCGGCGTATCGATCTGCTGCCCCGGCCTCCTTAGGAGCGCCGTGCAACGCAAAGATGGGGAGAACCCAAACTGGTTCAAGCCCGCTCCGCGCCGTGTTCGTTTGCGGGGTTTTGACAATCTTAGTCCTTCGCGCTTAGCGCTCCTGCATGTCGCTCCTGAGCCGCCGCCAAGCCTTTGTTACGCTCGCCGTCGGGCTCGCCGCCTGTGGGCGACGCGGCGGCAACGAGGCCCCTCCGGCCGGCACGCTTGCCTGGGCGTTGGCGGGCGACTGGCGCCTCCAGCCGGAGCGCGACCGCTATCGCCACCCGCTCCAGACGCTGCTGTTCTGGGGGCTCGAAGGCGACATGACCGTGCTTGAAATCTTGCCGGGGCTTGGCTGGTATACAGCGATCCTCGCCCCATTCCTGACGGCTAACGGCGGCGCGCTGATCGTCGCGGGCTTCGATCCGGCGCAGGCTAGCCTCGCCCAGCGCGAAGTGTTGGCGGCGTGGGAGGCGCGCTTCGAACACAACCGTGAGCTTTTCGGCGACATTCGCCAGAGCGCCGTTGGCGCCGCTCAGCCGATGGCTCCGCCAAACAGCGTCGATCTCGCGATCCTTGCCAACAATGTGCATACTTTGATGGCGCAAGGCATTGCAGAACGTGTCTTTGCCGATGTGCTGGCCGCGCTGAAGCCCGGCGGTGCGTTTGGCGTCGAGCAGCATCGCGCTGCTTCGACAGGCCTCCAGGACCCGCTCGCCGGCGCCGGTTACGTTCAGGAAGAGTACGTGAAAGCATTGGCCCAAGAAGCCGGCTTCGAGTTCGTCGCCGCGAGCGATATGAACGCCAACCCACGCGACTCCCGCGATCATCCCTTCGGCGTTTGGACGCTGCCGCCCACGCTGCGAACGTCGCCGCTTGGCGCGCCGGACGACCCGACCTTCGACACCAGCCCCTATCGGGCCATTGGCGAGAGCGACCGCATGACGCTTAAATTCCGTAAGCCCTCGACGACTGCCCCAGCGGCGCCGGCCGTATCCAATGCCCGCCCCTGACGCGGCCGTCACTCTTGCAGGCAGGCGCGCCCTGGTGTGTAAGGGCGACGGTACAGCCCGGAGGAGAGGCCATGACGTACGACGAGATCCTGAACCGCTTCCAGAGCGCCGCCGTCACGGTGCCCGGGAAGAAGGTGAAGTTCGACTTTGGGGATCAGGGCAAGATCTTCCTCGATGGTTCGGCCAACAAGGTGTCGACCGAGGACGAGGCCGCTGACACCACCATCAAAGTGAAGCTCGACGACTTCGTTTCCATGGCGCAGGGCCAGCTCGACCCGACGGCCGCATTTATGCAAGGCAAGCTGCGCGTGGAGGGCGATATGGGGGTCGCCATGCAGCTGCAAAGCGTGATGGCCAAGCTGCGCAGCTAAGGGGCAGAATCGCTGATGGGATTCGTTCGCGTCCCCGGCAACGAGACTCCGGAGGGCGCTGAAGAGCACTGGTTCGAGGGTCGCGGCGGCGTCAAGCTGCGGGCTATGACCGCACCGGCGCAAGGCGCGGCGCGCGGTTCTGTCATCATCGCCCCGGGACGTACCGAGTTCATCGAGAAATACTTCGAAGTAACGCGCGAACTGCAGCAGCGCGGCTTCGCCGTGTTCTGCATCGACTGGCGCGGGCAGGGGCTTTCCGGCCGCGAAGTGGAAAATGGGCTTAAGGGACATCTCGTCACCTTCGACGATCCGGTCAACGACTTGTCGACAGCGCTGAAATTGCTCGCGGCCAAGCTTCCCCGCCCGCATATTGGGCTCGCTCACTCCATGGGCGGAGCAATCACTCTGCGGGCCCTGCAAACCAGGCGGGTCGAGCTGGACGCCGTCGCGTTTTCTGCGCCGATGTGGGGCGTTCAGGGCCTCACCAACATGGCCAAGAAGTACGTGCGCTTCATGAGCTCGCTAGGGGCGGGGACGCATTTTGCGCCGCGCGTCGAGAA
>CAZHWA010000156.1:0-5768 GCA_964536175.1 uncultured Terricaulis sp.
GTCGGCGTGCCGTGCATCATCAGCACAGGCGGCGTGAAGAAGGTAGCCGAGATCGAACTCAGCGCCGAAGAACGCGCCATGTTCGATCACTCCGTCAACGCTGTGCGCAGCCTCATCGACGCCTGCAAGGGCATCGATCCCGGCGTCGCCGACTAGACAAGAAATTTCTACCCTGGTAGAATAACTTCCACCATGGGACTGAATATCAAAAACCCGGCGCTTGAAGCGGAGATTCGCGCCCTTGCGGCGGAAACCGGCGAGGGACTGACTGAAGCGATCGCCAACGCCGTGGCGGAGCGTCGCGCGCGCCTGAAAAAGGGCGGGGGGCGGCGCAATCGGCGCGGCGCGCTCGCCAAGATTGTCGCCAGCATCAGCCTGCCGACTGCGTTGCGCGGCTCAAAACACGATGAGCTTTACGATGCACAGGGGTTGCCCGAGTGATCGTGCTCGATAGCTCAGCGGTGCTCGCCATCTTGTTTGACGAAGCAGGCGCAGATCGCTTGATCGATGCTTTGGAAGCGGCGCCGGCAGCGTCCATTTCGGTCGTCAACGCCCTCGAATGCGCGATGAAGCTTGCGCCCCGGCCCGGTCTCGACGACGGCGACAAGCTCGACGCGTTCGTGGCGCTCTACGATATCCGCCTTGCGCCGGTCGATGCGGCGCATCTGCGTCTGGCGCGTGCAGCCTATCTCGCGTACGGCAAGGGCCGTCACGCCGCGGCTCTCAATTTCGGCGATTGTTTTGCCTATGCGTTAGCAAGAGCGTCGGACGCACCGCTGTTGTTTGTCGGCGACGATTTCTCCAAGACCGATTTGGCGTCTGCGTCGTAGGCTGAGCCCATGACCGAATTCGGTCCGACCCTCACCACCGCCCGCCTCATCCTGCGTCCCCCGCGGCACGAAGACTTCGACGGCTTCGCGGCGATGGCGCGTGAGGAAGAGACAATGCGCTTCCTCGGCGGTGTCGGACCGCGCGATGCGGTGTGGCGCGGTATTGCGACATTGGCGGGCTCGTGGGCTTTGCTCGGATATGGCATGTTCTCCGTGCTCAAACGCGACGGTGGCGAATGGATCGGTCGTTTGGGGCCATGGCGGCCAGGCGGCAAGGAAGGCAGCTGGCCCGGCGATGAGGTCGGCTGGGGCCTCAAAAAGAGCGCGACAGGGCAGGGCTACGCCTATGAGGGCGCGATCGCTGCGATCGACTGGGCGTTCGATGCGCTCGGCTGGGACCACGTGATCCACTGCATCGACAAAGACAATGCGCCGTCGATTGCGTTGGCCAAGCGCTTGGGCTCCAAGCTGGAGCGCAAGGATCACCGCCTTGCGCCGCCGTTCGAGGAGCATTTGGTCGATATTTACGGCCAATCCAGAGCCGAGTGGAATGCGCGCCGGCGGGTTTGATCGTCGTTTGACGGTTGCATCGCCGCGCCGCATGGCCAAGTCTTGCCGCACATTGGGGGGACCACATGCGCATCTTCGCCGCGGCGCTTGCCGCAGTTTCTTTCGCGTCGACCGCATACGCACAGCAGACCGCGCCTGACGTCGCGCCAATCAGCGCCGAGCAGCAGCGTACGGTAGAGCGCCTCCTCGCGGCTGCGCTGGAGAGCGATCTCGCCTGGCAAGTCGTCGAGGATCTGATTACCGAAGTGGGGCCGCGTCTGGCCGGCTCGGAAGCCGAAACACGCGCGCGCGACTGGGCGGTCGCCATGCTGCGCGCGCAGCGTTTCACCAATGTGCGTATTGAGTCCTTCACCATCCCGTATTGGGATGCGGTGCGCGAGGAAGCGGCCATCGTCTCGCCGGCGCCGCAGCCGCTTGTCATTGTGGCCCTCGGCGGCTCGCCCTCAACGCCACCCGGCGGCTTGGAGGCAGAGGTGGTTCGCTTCGCCGACATGGCCGCGCTCGAAGCCGCGGCGGACAACGCGGTTGCGGGCCGTATTGTGTTCATCGACGAGCGCATGACGCGCACCATGGATGGCTCGGGCTATGCCGCCGCCGTCGCCAAGCGCGGCCGCTGCGCGCCGGTGGCGCAACGCAAGGGCGCGGTGGCCTGCCTCATCCGCTCGGTCGGCACCGATCCGCACCGCTTCGCCCACCAGGGCGGCAGCTCGCGCCAGCCCGAGGGTGTTGCAATTCCGGCGGCGGCGCTCTCGCCCGCAGACGCCGACCAACTCGCGCGCTTGGTGGCGCGCGGGCCGACGCGCGTGCGTCTCACGATCGAAGCGGACATGCGCGAGAACGCGCCGTCCGGAAACGTGATCGCCGAAATCCGCGGCCGTGAACGTCCCGAGGAGATCGTGCTGCTCGCCGCGCATCTGGATTCCTGGGATCTGGGGCAGGGCGCCATCGACGACGGCGCCGGCGTGGCGATCGTCACGGCCGCCGCGCGGCTCATCCGCGATCTGCCCCGCCGGCCGCGCCGCACCATCCGCATCCTGCTCGCGGGCGCTGAGGAAAATGGCGTGCACGGAGGACGCGCCTACGCCGAAGCTCACGCCGCCGAAAATCATGTGATCGCCGCCGAGAGCGATTTCGGCGCGGGTCGCATCTGGCGCTTCCGGACGCGCTTTGCCGAAGAGGCGCTGCCGTATGGCCGCGCCATCCAGCGCCAGCTCGCGCCGCTCGGCATTACTCTGGGTGACAACCAAGCCGGCGGCGGCGCCGACATCGGCGCACTGCGCGCAGCCGGCGTGCCGGTGGCCGATCTCAGCCAGGACGGGCTCGACTATTTCGATTATCACCACACGGCCGACGACACGCTGGACAAGATCGATCCTGAGGCGCTCCGGCAAAACGTCGCCGCCTGGGCGGTGTTCGCGTATCTTGCGGCGGAGAACGACTGGGTCTTCCGCGCCGACGAATAGTTTTGAAGTGAGAAGCGGTCGCCTTATTCAGTGTGGAGTGATGGTCAAGGGAGTCTTCACCGTTAAGGCTGACAGCGGATACGACGACGACAGAACGTCCAGATACCATTTCCCTAAGCAGTATTTGGAGAAAGTCCGCCAGACTGTCGACGATCTTATTGTCTATTACGAGCCACGACGCAGTGGCGGCAGGCAGTCGTACATAGCGGTTGTTCGTGTCCTGGGTGTCGTCGCTGATGAGAGGCGCGATAATCACTATTATGCGCTAGTAGGCGATTATCTCGATTTTGATCGACCCGTAGGTTTTCGGGGGCCGGGAGGCCTATTCGAGCAAAACCTCCGAAGCGACGGTACGACAGGGCTGTCCGGCGACTTTAGAAACGCCGTACGACTGCTGAGCGACGCCGAGTTTGAGGGAATCCTGACTGCGGGCTTCTCGGATACACTCGAGGCGCAAGCGGACCAAGCCCAGGCGAATCTACAGCTGCCATCGCAGTTGGCCGAAGAGCGAATTGATTTCGACTTTGATCGACCTTTGGTGGAACGTTTGGTCTCACGACCATTCCGGGATGATGCGTTCGCTCGACATGTGAAGCTCGCATACAACGCGACCTGTGCCTTTACGGGGCTGTCGATGCGAAATGGTGGCGGGCGTACAGAAGTGGACGCTGCTCATATCAAACCTGTCGCTGGCGATCATCGCGGACCGGACTCTGTGCGCAATGGCATCGCTCTTTCAAAAACGGTGCACTGGATGTTTGACCGGGGCCTCATCGCCATTGATAGCGATTACCGTATTTTGACGGCAGGAAGCCTCGTGCCTGATCCTATCAAGCGGCTCCTAAATCCGACTGGCCATATGATCCTCCCAGAAGACAAGCGCGCCCAGCCCCATCCGCTTTTCTTGGAGTATCACCGCAATCGCATCTTCAAAGATGCGCGTGAATGATCAAAACCAGCCCGCTTCGCGCAACGGTTTGACGTTGGGCCTGCTCACCGGGGCTTCGACGCCGCCCTTGAGCGTCAGCACCATACGCTCGCCCTCGCGGCGGGCATTCTCCACCGCGTCTTTGGCCACCCACCAGGAGCGATGCGTCTGCGCGCCTTCGAGGCCCTCGAGCTCGGCAATGGCGTCAGCCAGGCGCATCAGGATGAGGTCGCTGCCTTTGGAGGTGTGCAGCCGCAGATAATGATCCTCTGACGAGACCGCATAGAGCACAGCGCCCCTCAGTTTCGGCGGGAAGCGATTGAGAAAGCGCGCTGTCGCCGCCGCGCCGGCGGGGCGCGCGTGCGTCACCGCGCCTGGTTGGGTGTCAAAGGCCCGCTCGACGAGCCAGCCGACGGCGGCGATGCCGATGCTGATGCCAAGCACCAGCACGTAAAGCGTCGGCCAGAAAGAGGCCGGCACCGGCGCGCCAAGCGCGGACTGCACCAGCACGATCGTCGCGGTGATCACCACAGCGACTGAGGCTGTGACCACGGCGTAATTCACAAGCGTGGGGAACCGCCACGGCAGTCGCGAAAGGCCCGCGCTGATGGCCGAGCCGCCGAGCCAGCCTTCGGCCACCAGGAGCAACCAATAGAGAAAACCCGCCCACACGGGCAGGTCGTCCGTTGCGCCGAACGGCTTGGTGAAGGCCAGAAAGGCGCTGATCGCAAGGATCGCGGCGACGTCGCGCCAGATCGGCGGGGCCAGCCGCGCAGCGCCGAATGCCGACGTCCTCATTTCACGCTTCGCCAATTGCCGCGGCCGCGTCGTTCGCGAACCGGTGCAGCTGACTTGCGGAAATCAGAAGGAAAATTACGCCGGCCCATGGCTTTCCTGGAGCGTCGCGCAAGGCGCCGCGAAGGAGGCAGAGATGAACCGGAGCGTTCCCGTTGAGTCAATCGCACGCGTGAGTGGGTGCTGATGGCCCGCCGGGCTCTGCGCGTTGCCGACCACGTGCTGACACTCGCTCTCGTCGGGCTGGGCGCGATCGCCATCGCGCCGATCCTGCCGGGGGTGCTGGCGCGGCTTCAATCGGTTCCCATCCGGCCCCACGCGCCGGACTGGACCCTCTTCGCGGCGCTCCCTTTACAGGTTCAGGTGCACGTGAGCGCGGCTATTGCGGCCCTTGCCATCGGATGCGTCATCCTTGCGTTGCCGAAGGGCCGGGGTCCGCACAAGGCGCTCGGCTGGAGCTGGGTGGCCGCGATGACGGCGACGGCCGTTTCCAGCCTGTTCATCACCGGCCTCAACGGCGACTTTTATTCCTTCATCCACCTGTTGACCGGCTGGACACTCATCGCCCTGCCCATGGGGATATTCGCCATACGCAAAAGCAATGTCGCCGCGCACCGCCGGCATATGACTGGCATCTTCATCGGCGGCCTGATCGTCGCCGGCGCCCTCAGCTTCATCCCCGGACGCTTCATGTTCGAGTTTGTGTTCGGTTAGCAGGGCGGCGTTTTTGCCGGTTACGCGAAACCGGAATCGGCTCTAGACACTGGCCGCCCATGGCCAGCCTGCTGCGTAACGTCGCCGCGCTCATCGCCGCCGTCGCGATTCTGCAGCTCGCGGCCGGCCTCTTGGGCGTGCGCATTCCGCTCGCCTTTACCCCGGACGGCTATTCGCGCACCGCACTGGGCTTGGTTGCGGCAGCGTATTCGGCCGGCTTCATGATGGGCGCGATGATCGCCACCGCGCTGCTCGCGCGCGTTGGACACATCCGCGTGTATGCAGCCTGCGCAGCGATCTTCTCGGCTTCGACGCTTCTGTTGCATTTCACCGGCGACGTCTGGTCCTGGGGCCTTGCCCGCATGATTGCCGGCATAGCCGTGGCGTTGATGTTCGCGGCGATCGAAAGCTGGCTTTCCTTCTCGATCGACTCGCGCGTGCGCGGCGAAGTCATGAGCGTCTACATGG
>CAZHWA010000157.1:0-5730 GCA_964536175.1 uncultured Terricaulis sp.
AGCGCGAGCGTGCCGGCATTGACGATGCCCATGTCCATGCCGGCGCGGATGGCGTAATAGAGGAAGACGGCGTGCATGGCTTCGCGCACCGGCTCGTTGCCGCGGAACGAGAACGAGACGTTGGAAACACCGCCGGAGACATGCGCATGGGGAAGATGTTCACGGATGTGCCGCGTGGCCTCGAAGAAAGCATTCGCGTACTCGGCATGCTCCTCGATCCCGGTCGCCACCGCGAAAATGTTTGGATCGAAGATCAAATCCTCAGGCGGAAAACCGATGCGCTCGGTCAGCAGCCGGTACGCGCGCGTACAAATCGCGATCTTGCGCTCGGCGGTGTCCGCCTGCCCTTTTTCGTCGAACGCCATGACGACCGCTGCGGCGCCATAACGACGGACGCGGCGCGCCTCGAACAGAAACTTCTCTTCGCCTTCCTTCAGCGAGATCGAGTTGACGATTGACTTGCCCTGAGCGCATTGCAGGCCCGCTTCGATCACCTCCCATTTGGAGGAATCGATCATCAGCGGTATTTTGGCGATGTCCGGCTCTGAGGCGATGAGATTGAGGAAGCGCCGCATCGCTCCGGGGCCGTCAATCATAGCGGCGTCGACATTGACGTCGAGCACGTTGGCGCCGTGCTCGACCTGGTGGCGCGCGACCGCGAGCGCGCCGGCGTAATCATCCGCTTCGATGAGCTTGCGAAATCGCGCGCTGCCGGTGACGTTGGTGCGCTCGCCGACGACGATAAAATTGGCGAAGGGATTGGCGGAGGTCATGCGCCCCCTCCCCTCAAGGGGAGGGGGTTGGGGGGCGGGGTGATGCGCGGCCTTTGAAGGTTCGCGCTTGATCGAGCGCAGGACTTCAGAGGACGGAGTTTCACCCCACCCCCTTCCCCCTCCCCTCGCGGGGAGGGGGAATGACACGCGATCTCAGGCCGCTGCATTGAACGGCTCCAATCCAGCCAACCGCAACCTCACATCACGCCCGGGGATCGCGCGTGGTTTCACGCCATCCACCGCGTGCTTCATGTGCGTGATGTGCTCCGGCGTGGTGCCGCAGCAGCCGCCGGCGATGTTGAGCAAGCCAGCGCGCGCCCATTCGCCGTAATGCGCTTCCATCGAATGCGGCGTCTCGTCGTACCCTCCCATCGCATTGGGCAGCCCGGCGTTGGGATAAGCGCTCACCGCGCACTCGGCCACGCGTGCAAGATCGGCGAGGAAGGTGCGCATATCGGCCGGGCCGAGCGCGCAATTGAGGCCGACGGCCCATGGGCGCGCGTGGCGCACCGAGGTGTAGAACGCCTCCACGGTTTGTCCTGACAACGTGCGTCCCGAACGATCGGTGATGGTGCCGCTGATCCAGAGCGGCAGCTCGACGCCGGTTTCGTCGAACGCTTCCCAAGCCGCCCACAGAGCCGACTTGGCGTTAAGCGTGTCGGTGATGGTTTCGATCAATAAGAGATCGGCGCCGCCTTCGATCAGACCGAGGATCTGCTCCTTGTAGCCGGCCGCCATGCTTTCAAAGGTCGCGTCGCGCCGGCCGGGATCGCCGACATCCGGCGACATCGAGAGCAGCTTCGTGGTCGGCCCGACCGAACCGGCGACCGCGCGTGGCTTGCCGTCTTCCGCTTCGGCCTTGTCGCATGCAGCGCGCGCAAGCCGCGCACTCTCAACGTTCATCTCGCGCACGTGAGCTTCGAGACCGTACTCGGCCTGACTGATCGGCGTTGCTGTAAACGTGTTGGTGCTGATGATGTCGGCGCCGGCAGCGAGATAAGCCTGGTGCACTTGCGCGATGATGTCGGGCCGCGTCAACGTCAACACGTCGCTGTCGCCTTTGAGCGGCATGCGATGATCGGCGAAGCGATCGCCGTGAAAATCCGCCGCGGTGAGCCTAAAGCCCTGCAAATAGGCGCCCATGGAGCCGTCGAGGATGAGAATGCGCCTGGCCAGTTCGCGGTCCAGCGCAGCAAGTCGTTGTTCTCTGTTCATTGCGCCGCCTCCTTCGCGCGGACGCCGAGAATGTGGCACGTCGCCAGCGCAAGATCTGCGCGATTGAGGGTGTAGAAATGCAGGTCTTGCACGCCTTCGGCGGCCAGACGGGCGCACAATTGCGCCGTGGTCACGGCGGCGACGAGCCGGCGTGTCTCCGCATCGCCGTCGAGCCCGTCAAACAGGCGGATCATCCAACGCGGGATGCTCGCACCGCACGCAGACGCCATCTTCTGCAAGCCTTTCACGTTCGTCACCGGCATGATGCCGGGCAGTACGGGCGCGTAGACGCCGGCGCGCGCGAGACGGTCGCGGAAATGCAGAAATACGTCGGGGTCGAAAAAAAACTGCGTGATCCCGCGCGTGGCGCCGAGATCGAGCTTCTTCTTGAAGTTGTCGATCTCGTGCTCGTAGCTGGGGCTGGCTGGGTGCTTTTCCGGATGCACCGCCACTGAGATCTCGAAGCCGCCGATCCGCGCCGCCGCTTCTACAAGCTCCGCCGCATTCGCATAGCCTTGCGGATGCTGCAGGTAAGGCAGGCCCACCCCGCCGGGCGGGTCGCCGCGCAGCGCCACGACATGTCTTACGCCAGCGCGCCGATAATCGCGCAGGACACTGTCAATCTCGGCGCGGCTCGCGGCCACGCACGTCAGGTGCGCGGCGGGTCTCAGCTTCGTTTCTTTGAGGATGCGTGTGACGATGCGATGTGTGCGGTCGCGGGTCGACCCGCCCGCTCCGTAGGTCACCGACACAAAACTCGGCTGCAGCGGCTCCAGCTTGCGGATAGACTCCCAGAGCTGCGTCTCGAGCGCCTCGGTTTTCGGCGGAAAGAACTCGAACGACACCCGCGGCGCGCGATGCCGTTCCGCCGCTTCGCGGATAAGCGCTTGCGCGAGCGGACTCATACCTTATCCCCGACCCAGATCTTGACTGTCAGCGCCTCTCGGCGCTTTGCCCCCAGCGCCGTCGCCCTAGGTTTGGCGACGCCCGCCGCCTCACACCACTCAGCGATCTCTTGATCGGAAAATCCCAACCTGCGATGTGCGTGTTCTTCGCGCAAGAACTCCACCTGGTGCGGCGCGAAATCGACAATCAGCAGCCGCCCGCCTGGCTTCAGCATGCGCGCCGCCTCGAACACCGCCCGCCCCGGATCGGAGAGAAAGTGCAGCACCTGGTGGATCGTGACCAGATCGGCTGTGTTTGGCTCGATCGGCGGCGCATACGCATCGCCGAAGCGCAACGCCGCTTTGGCCTTGAGATCGTCGAGCGAGGCGCGCGCGATCGCCAACATCTGACGCGAGGTGTCGAAACCTTCGGCGCGCCGCACGCGATCGGCAAAGAGCTGGATCATCCGGCCTTGCCCGACCCCGACATCGACCATCAAATCGAACGGCCCTTTGCCGGCGGCGGCGAGAATTGCGCTGTCGATATCCGCCTCCGGCAGATGCAGCGCCCGCACCCGTTCCCAGTCGGCCGCATTGGTCTCGAAATACAGCGCCGCCATCTCTTCGCGCGCCTTGCGCACGGCGCTGAGCCGTTCGAGGTCGCGCACCAGCACCGGATCGACTGGATCGAGCATCGCCAGCAGCGCATCGGCGAAGCTACGCTCCGCGGTGTGGGCGCGTGGCAAACGATAGAACACCCAGGCGCCCTCCGGCGCGCGTTCGACCAGGCCGGCCTCGGTCAGCAGCTTCAAGTGACGGCTAACGCGCGGCTGGCTCTGGTCCAGCGCCTGCGCCAGCTCCCCCACCGCCAATTCGCCCTCCGTTAGCAGCGCCAGGACGCGCAGGCGGGTCTGCTCGCCGGCCGCTTTCAGCGCCCCGACCACCCGGGTCGCCTCGCGCCGCTCCGCAACCGGAAGGCTTGTAGATATAAACATATCTTTATATGACATGACCTCGATCGCAGCGAAAGCCCTCTTTGCACCCGAAACGCGGCCCGGGCCGGGCCCACCGACGCGCCAAGTGACGGCGGTCGCAGGCGCGAAGCTCACACCCGCCAAAGTTGATTAACCACCGGCCGCCATTATGTGCGGCGCTTGTGGGGTGACTGGACATGAGGGGCGCACTATCCGCATTGGGGTTCGTGGCCTGTTTGGCCGCCCCTGGGCTCGCGAGCGCACAGGATGCGCAAAGCGATCCCTGGGAAGCCTTCAATCGCGATATGTTCAGCGCGCACGAGAGCATCGACCAAGCCGTGCTCGAACCGGTCGCACGCGGGTATCGGGCGATCACGCCGCGTCCGTTGCGTCAGGGCGTCTTGAATTTCCTCCGCAATCTGCGCGGACCCGTGATCTTTGCTAACGATGTGTTGCAGGGCGAGTTCGCGCGCGCCGGCGCCACCGCCGCACGCTTCGGCATCAACACGACGATAGGCGTCGCTGGCGTATTCGACCCGGCCACCGGCATGGGTCTTGAGCGGCACGATGAAGACTTCGGTCAGACTCTTGCGGTGTGGGGCGTCGATAGCGGTCCTTACATTTTCGTGCCGTTGTTCGGACCGACCGCCGTGCGCGACGGCGCAGGCCGCATCGTCGACATTGCATTCGATCCCCTCACCTGGGCCGAATTCGACGAGGTGGACGAGGTGCGCGTCGGACGCACGCTCCTGGCCGGGCTCGCCGCTCGGGAGCTTGTTATTGAGACGATTGAAGATATTCGACGCGACTCTCCGGACCCGTACGTCACGATCCGCTCCTCGTACGGCTTGCTGCGCGAAAGCGCGATCCAAAACGGTCCGACCGCCGTCGAAGATTTGCCGGAGTTCGAGGACATCGATGAACTGCCGGCAATTGAGGCGCCGGCGGCAGGTGGGGAGATTCCGCAACACCCCAGCCCAGACAAAAACACCCCGCACGCCGTAACACTGGCGAAAACCTTCTCTGCCACCACATCTCTAGCGCTTGGAGATTGGCCGTAATGACGCTGAATACCCTTACCCGCACCGCGTTCTTGAGCGGCGTGCTCAGCGTGGGCCTCATCGCCACGGCGCCTAACGCCAATGCGGTCCGCAACGCCGACGCTGAAAGCTACGTCCAGCAGAATGCGAGCAGCGCATTGCGCACGCTGGGCGACAGCAACCTCTCATCCTCGCAGCGGCGCCAGACCTTCGATCGCTTGATGGCGCAATTTGCCGACATGCCGCGCATCGCGCATTTCGTGCTCGGTCGTTACGGATCGCAATTGCGCAGCGACCAAGCGCTGAGTGCGGAATGGACCCGAACATTCCAGGCATACGCGATCGCCGTTTACGAAGCGCGGCTTAACAATTTCGGCGGCAGCGCGATCCGGGTCACCGGTTCGGTCGAACGCGTGCCGGGCCGGGACGTGATCGTGACCAGCGAATTGACGCCGCGCGACGGCGGCCGGCCCATGACTGTGCAATGGCGGCTGTTGCGTTCTGGAGAGGCGTGGAAAGTGGTTGACGTTTCGCTGCTGTTCGAAGGCAACCAAATCTGGCTCGCGCAGCAGCAGCAACGCGACTTCCTTGCACAGCTGGATCGCAATAACGGCGACATTCGCGCGCTAATGACGACGATCCGCGATCAGACCGCTTCGATGCGCGAACGGGTCGTGGCGCGCAGCTAAGGCAGAGCGGCCGTTCAGACCGCTCCTGCCCCAGCAGTCAAGTTCATTGCGGCTGAACCACCTCGATCGGCAGGCCGAGACGCTCCAGCTGCGGGCGGACGACGGACGCATCGCCCACTACGACCCAGACAAAATTGTCGGCGTCGATATGCTGC
>CAZHWA010000158.1:0-5702 GCA_964536175.1 uncultured Terricaulis sp.
CTCGAGAGTGGAATGACGCGGCCGGCGCCGCAGCGCCCGACTCTACCGCGATCGGACCGGCCGCTTGCCGGGACGGGTTTAGTCTTCACCGGTCGCGACGCCGTCGAAGGAGCCGGCCGTTGCTCCGATGGCAGCGCCGGTCTCGCGGCCGGCATGGCGTGCAATGACGCGCGGTGATTGGCAGTTGGGACACAGGGTCATGAAGGCTCCTTGGGATGAGGACACGCAAGACCACTGGTCGACGGTTCGACGCGGTGACGACAATAAGCCCGGCAGCGGGGAGCTGGCCGGGCTTGAAGTGAGGGGTTGAGGGTCGGTTCGGGGGTGACCTGCTTTGTAATAGGTGGCCGAGAAAATCTGGGATGCGATCACATCGCGCTCCGTGGTCGGGAGCGCTGCTCAGCTAGTGGTTCTGACACCCTCCGATGGTTCGTTTCGCCGTCGTGATCAACGCCATTACAGAGAATGACTGCGGCTGCCATGTGGCGGTTTCAGGCTGGGTGCGGACATTCGCTAGAACGGCACCCAGTGACAGCTCTTGTCGAGAGCGGATGTTTAGCCGCGTGGGAGCCTATCGCCCATGTCCAACTCGTTCGCATGGAGGAACGCACATCCAGTGCGTACCGCTTGGGGGGAGAGAGCGGTCGCCCTTTCTCCCCCACTTGGCTTCTACGTTGCCTACCAACCCGGCTTTACTGCTTCGTCTCAGGAGACGCGCTTTGGGCTAGCAGCGTCGGCCAGGGCGCGCCGGTTTTGATGTCCGGGTGGCGCGGCTCGCCCGAAGCTATGCCATACATGTCCCGAAGTTCATCGATGTGGATCAGGCACGCCAGCGCAAGGCTGGATTCGGTTCCGGTCGCGATGCGCGATATTTCGAACAGGCGCTTTCGAAGTGAAGGCGCCGGTGTACTGATCTGTTCGTATGCGCCGACCCAGTCTGATAGCGGTCGTCGTTCGACTACAAGATTTTCAATTGCCGAAGCGAGCGTCCTGCTGAATGCTCTTCCGGTCGCGGCATGGCTACCGATAAGGACCATGACGCCGGCCTCGTCGGGCGCTTCTGCCACGGCGTATTCCAAGGTCGCCATCCCCGGCGACGCAACGCTCGATGCCAACCGCGCATACACGTCGGCACGGAAGACGGGATGGGACTGCATGCCGGCAGCAAGCCTTCGCCCAAACGTCCAGGTGTCCGGCCGGCCCCCCTCGCCCTTCGCTTCACCGTCACAGATCAGTTCAAGCAGCATTCGGAGCGACGACAGCGTGTCCCGCTTCTCCAAAGCGGCGAACCAGTCATACTCGGACAGGAAGCGCGCGTCCTCCTTTGCCAGTCCCAGCAAAACCTGCTCAGCCGTGTCGGACGGGGCGAACCCCAAAGCCGACAGCAAGGGGCGAAGCCGCCATGGCAGCCGGATGTGCGGGTGCAGGCGCGCGAGCACTTCAAGTGTCACCTCTGGTCGGTCGGTGAACGGCAACAGCAACAGCCAACGATCGATCTCGCCCTGGTTCTGCTCCAGGAGCCCGGGCTTGGTCTTTGCGTCTTCAAGCAGCGCGTTGATGCTTTCAACGATCAACTTAGCTTCGATCGATTCGCCCGCGTTGACAAGGGCAGTGAAGAACCGGAGCTTCTTGCTGTACGGCTGCGGCAGTCGCTTCAGCTGATCTATGGCGGCGTGCTTGTCACCGTAAGGTAGGCCCAAGCCGATAGCAGCAAGCTGCAGCGCGTGGGCCTGTGCTTCGCCGTCTGCGGCATTTCCCAGAAGTTTGTTCACGGCGCCAAAGATCGCTTCTGCGATCGGCGAGGTCGCCGGGGCCGACGAGCCTTGCCGCTCAGCACGCCGCGCCCGCACATTCGAGAACGCCGGCGGCCCTCTGAAGGGCGTATCGTCCGCCATTCCTAGCTGTCGCTGGCCAATCGCGCACAACGCCCCTGCGGCGTCGATCCCGAACCCGCCATGGCCGGCATCCATGAGGTAGGACTGCAATGTCGCGATTGCTTGATCGTCACCGATCGCGATAAACGCGCGCGCATATTGCAAGGTCCAGGAGTGAAAGGCTTCGGACGCGGGATCATGCTTGCCGCGTGCCAACGCCGCAGCGCGCTCTTCGCGCTGCTGGCGCCATTGCTTCAGGTCGCGGGCCAGCATGCGCGCAAGCGGTTTCGCCAGATTCGGAGCGGCCAACCTCTCGATGACACGCGCAACGTCGCCGAGGATGCTCCGCGGCGATCTTTCGTCCGCGAGCAATACGTCGATCCACTTTCGGACGATCGCGATCAATGCGTCGCGAGCGGCATCGCTGAGGCCCAAGTAGCCACGAGCCCCACTTTCGCCGTGCCGCGCGATGAGATCGGCCAAGCGCCTGATGCTCGTTGGATCTGAAGTGGCTGAGCGTGACAGCACTGCCGCCATGAAGGACTCCACCGGCGTCAATGCGATCAGGCCCTGAACGCGATGATATTCATCGTAGGTGATCCCCGGCGGCGACAGCTTGAGCTGTTCGCGCATGCCAAGCAGCGCGTCGATGAGCTTGCCGGTCGTGGCGGGGCCGAGAAGCCTCGCCGCGGCGTCGGAGAGTTGCCGATCGATGCCGGCTCCTAGCGCTAGTTCGGCGATAGGCCCGTCGTCAACGATGACATCGCTCCCGCGGAGCATTTCCTTGGTACGGAAAGGGAATGACAGTCGCCGTTCCAGTCGGGCAAGAAGTGCAGCCCTGACTTCTTCGGGGTAGAGCCGCCCGGCTTCGTTGATCGCACCCCAGGCGCATTCTTCCTTGTCGCTGAAGTCGCCCGTCTCGATCAAGGGCTTAATTGCCGCCGCCACGGTCTGCCGATCGCCTTCCCGGCGCAGCAGCGCGCGCAGTTTTCGCGCGGCGCTTTGTTCTTCCTGTAACAACTTATCGGCTTCCTGGCGCAGACGGTCTACAAGCCCGGTCGGCAGTGAATCCTCCGAGTATCCCTTTCGCGCGAGCGCCTGCCAGACCTCACGCGGCGCCGCCGTCACCAAGCGCTGCATCTGGTGATTTGCCCGTCGGAAGTGCAGCACTTCCGCGACGCTGGTCTTCACGTCGGTGTCATCGTCGGACAAGGCGATGCTTGTGGCGATCTCGATCCCCTCGATACCACCGTACATTACCAGCTCGGACAGAAGGTGCGACCGATGATTGGGTGGCAGCTGGGAGATTCGACCGGCTATGTCGCTTCCCAAGACAGAGGGCCGGAAGCGACCGCCGGCCCGCATCGCCTCCAGATGCACCTGATCGTCTGGGTTCGCTATGAATGACCACAGAGTGTCCGCGAACTCGGCGCGGCCGGTCTTTATCATGAACCGGACCGCGCGGTCGATTTTCTTGGGCGTGTGCCAGCGGCCGGTAAAGTCGACCACCCGATCCTTGACGGCAGTCCACAACGCGTCCGAGCTTTGATAGATTGCCGCGGCGGCGAGCATCGGGTCAACGGTGAGCGCTTCGAGAACGAGGGTCGCGGCGCCCGCGACACCGTCAGCGTCTCCACGCGAAGCCCTCTCGCATGCAAAAAGCACCGCCTCTTCCCACGCGTGCGCATTGAGGACGACGGTTCGCATGCGCTGGCGGGCCTCGGCATTGCCGCCTGCAGCCGCCCGCATAAGCGCTTCGACCTCATGCGAGGCAAACCACTCTTGAAACTGTTGGTGCTGAAACTCGACGCCGCTGGCGGTGCGGACCAGCAGGTGGTGGCTGACGAGAGCTGCCAGGATTGCACCAGGCTGTGGCGCCACCATTTGGCCTTCGCGGACAAGCCGGCCCGCTACATCGCTTATCACGCTCCTGGCGCGATGCTCCGACACTGTGACGCTGTCCGCCACGGTCGCGTTGACGGCCAAGGCCGACAACATTTCCCTGTGATATCCCGCCGCGACGCTGCCCAAGACTTCCTGCGCGGCGGCATTGCGGTCAATCTCAGCGACGAAAATCCGCAGCACTTCCTCTTTCGTCGTAGGCAGTTTCCCGCCGGGCGTGTTCGTGAGGAGCTTCGTTAGATATAGCGGGATCGCCACAAGATCGCGCAACCCGCGCGTTCGCCAGGCCTCATCGAGCAAACCTTCCCCGGCTTCCCCGCGGTAAGCGCGCGCGATAGCCAACTGTTGCGCTTCCGACAGCGGCTCAATCTCGACGACGACCGGGCCCGAGATTGGCACATCCAGCGCCTGAGCGCGCGTGCTCATCACGATCCCGAGGCCCGGGTAGTCGCGCTGCATACCGACGACTTCAGCACGCAGTCGCTTGCGCGACGAAGTATCCAGTTCGTTCCAGCCATCCATGCAGAGGACCAAGCGGCCAGCGCCGGCGAGAAGTTTCAGATGCTCTTCGCGCTCCCCGGCGAACGCAGCCCGCCGAACGATCGAGTGCAGCAATGTCTGCCCCTGCGCAGACCATTCACTCAGAGGGATGAACGCCGCGACAAGGGTCTCGTTGGTTGCAATGCTGCGGACGACCTGCAGAAGCGTTGTCGTCTTACCAGTGCCAGGCGGGGCGACGACAACGACCTCGTTGAATGTCCCGATCGCGGCGGCGAGTCCCGCAGCCTCAAACGTCGTGACGTGCTCGCTCTCGATCAGCCTCAGCCCAAGCGCGATTGCATCAACAGGTGACTTCTGCGCAGCAACAAACGCTTCGAGGTCTCGTGCGGCGGCAGCGCGCAGTCGCGGCGTTACCGACTCGATGTTGTCCTGTGGCGCGAGACCGAACCGTTGCTCCAGCTCAAAAGTCGGCGGTGCGGCTTCCGGCTGCGCCCCGCTCGCATCGGGCGCCAGCAGAGTGAGGATCGCGAGGGCCGATGTTTCCTCCGCCTGCTTCTTCCAAGCCTTGAGTATGCCAACCGTGAAATGACCAGGATCGTCATCGATCTGTTTTGCATGTGCCGCGCACAGCCAGATGCCATTCGATGCGTGTCGCCGCTCTTCGGCCGGCTGCAGCGGGTCATAGCGGGGACCGCCTGGCGCCGCTGCCTTGATGTGGGCGGCAATGCCGACCTTGACGACCTTGCCGTCATCGCCAAACGCCGCGCCGGAGGTCGGACGCCGGCAGTCAGGATTCGAGCAAACGTTGCCGGCGCGCTCGGCGAGCGTACGCTTTGTCGTTGGGGAAAAGTCATCGCGTGTCGCCACTATTCTGCACGTCCATGCTTCCAAGTTGCCGACTCGAGGCAGGACAGACTACGTCAGCGTGCTGTACTGGAAGGAATGTGGTTTTCATAATTCACTCCTCGTCGATCAATCAACGTGAGGAGCGGACTTTGCTGTTGCTGACTTACCTGCTGCTGATACCCATATGAGTGCGAACATTGTCGAATCCAGAACGTAGCGCTGGGATTGGCCGTCGGGCGCCGACTAGATAAGGATGTTGGGCCAGAAGCCAGTACACGAGCAGGACTATAGGCTTAGCGTACAAGTTGCCCTGAGCGTGACTTTCTTTGATTTTGGCGATCACCGGTGTGTCAAGAAGCGCTTTAACTGCGTCAACGTTTGCACTCGACAGCAGGTCGCGGAATTCTTCGAGAACCTCAAGCGCGTCACGGTCTTGCGCTGTTGGCGTGTGCCCGGGGATCAGGGGGCCCACTGCGGCATCAAGCAAGCGCACCATTCCTCGCGGCTCTGCGCTGCGCCCATGTATCGAAGCTGCGAGTCTCTGCCGGGTAGCCCTTGCGCAGGACGCGTGCCTGCCAC
>CAZHWA010000159.1:0-5696 GCA_964536175.1 uncultured Terricaulis sp.
CGTGGCGACGACGCGACCACTAACCGAAGTTCCGCCCTGTATCGGGCGGACTTTATGGGCTAACGCTGGCTGGGACGTACGCGAGAGGAGGGGAGATCATGGTTTGGTGGTGGTGGATCATTCCGGGCGTGCTGGCGGTGATCGGCCTTGCGTTCGCCCTCAGCGGCCTCGGCTGGATGTTTCGCGGTCGGCCGGTCAAAGGCGGACGCGGGGTTCTAATCGGAGGCGTGCCGCTGGCCATCAGCGCTATCGTCGCGCTGATGGGACTGAACATTCAGACTTATCACCGCCTCGGCCAGGCGCAGCGCCAAGTCGCTACCATCGCGTTTGAAAAAGTCCCCGGGACCGAGCGCACCTATGACGTCACGCTCACTGAGATCGTCGACGGCGCGCCTGGCGAGACGCACACGTTCCAGGCGACTGGGGACGATTGGATGATTTCCTCACGCGTAATCCGCTGGAAGCCGTGGGCGACGGTGCTGGGGCTGGACGCGCAGTACAGGCCCGATCGTTTCGACAGCCGGTACCGCGATATTGCGACCGCGCAGACGACGCCGCCCTCGGTTTACGACCTGCGTCCGGCGCGGCGCACCGGCGTCGACTTCTTGCCGATCGTCACCTCGGTTCAGGATAAGCTGCCGCTCGTCGATGTGCCCGAGCACGGGCAGGCCGTGTATTGGCCGATGGCTGATGGTGCGGCCTACCGCATAGACATTACAGCGCAGGGCCAGCTCTTGCCGGACGAGACCAACGAGGCAGCCGCTGAGGCTGTCGCGGCATGGGGTACGACTCGCGTGGAGCAAACGCCGGCCAGCCCCTAACCCGGCGCCGAGCCGCTCAAGAGGAGAGAGAGCTGGTGCGGACGGCGGGAGTCGAACCCGCACGCCTTGCGGCGCTGGAACCTAAATCCAGTGCGTCTGCCAGTTCCGCCACGTCCGCCTGGAGCGCCGGGTTTAGGCGCCCGAGGGGCCGCCTGTCCATGTTCCGCCGCGCTTCACAGCCGATTTCGCCCGTGCCATAAGCCCCGCTTTCCAAAACAGCGCCGGGCGGCAGAAGAATTGCAGCTAACGGCGCGATGCCGAAAGCCCATCTCATGCAGCTCGTTGAGCGCCGTTCCGAAGGACTTCTCCGCGTTTACGACGTCACCGTCCCCGCGGCCGAACTACAGCAAAAATTGAACGCCAAGATCGAAGAGGTTCGCCCGCGCGTCCGCATTAACGGGTTCCGGCCCGGCAAGGTGCCGGCCAGCCACCTGCGCAAAATCTATGGCCCCTCGATGATGCAGGACATCATCAACGACGCCGTCCAGCGCTCCACCAAGGAAAGTCTGGAAAAAGTGCGCGCCGCCTCCGAGCCCTCGCTGGATCTCAAGAGCGACATCACCAAGGTCGTGGCTGGCCAGCAGGACCTGCAATTTGAGCTGACCCTCGAAGTCATGCCGGACTTCGAGCCGATTGACCTGAAGACGATTGCGATCTCCCGTCCGGTAACGCCGGTGACGGACGCTCAGGTCGAGAAGGCGCTCGCTGACTTGGCGCAGGCCCAGCGCGGGTTTGAGGACAAAAACGGGCCCGCCGCCGAAGGCGACGAAGTCACAGTGGATTTCGTCGGCCGCATCGATGGTGCGCCCTTCGAGGGCGGATCGGCCGAAGGCGCACGGGTCGTCATCGGCTCAAATCAGTTCATCCCCGGCTTCGAGGAGCAGCTCGTCGGCGCAAAGGCCGGTGAGGAACGTGTACTCAAGGTGACATTCCCTGAGGACTATCCGGTCGCCGACCTCAAAGGCAAAGCCGCCGAGTTCGAGACCAAGATTCAAAAAATCCGACAGCCGAAACAGGGTGCGCCGGACGATGCCTGGGCGAGCGATCTGGGTTTTGACAGCCTGCCGGCGCTGAAGGAAGCGCTGAAGCAACGTCTTGAGAGCGAGCATACCCAGCAGTCGCGGGCCAAGGCCAAGCGCGCGCTGTTCGATAAACTCGACGAAGCGCACGACTTCGAGTTGCCGCCGCGGATGGTGGACGCCGAGTTCGATCAAATCTGGCGCCAGGTCGAAGCCGATCGCGAAGCGGGGCGGCTCGATCCCAGCGACGAGGGCAAGGGCGAAGACGAACTGCGCGCGGAGTACCGGGGTATTGCCGAACGCCGCGTGCGCCTTGGTCTGGTGCTGGCGGAAATCGGCAGACGCAACAAACTGGAAGTCTCCGATCAGGAAGTCGCTCAGGCGATCTCAGCGCAGGCCCGCAATTATCCCGGCCAGGAGCGGCAGATTTTTGAGGCGTATCAACGTAATCCGCAGATGGTCGCGCAGGTGCGCGCGCCGCTCTACGAGGAAAAGGTGGTTGATTACGTTCTGGAGCTGGTCAAGGTCACCAACCAGGAGGTGAGCCGCGAGGAGCTGTTCGCTGACGAGGACCCTCCAGCCCCGCCGGCGAAGAAGACCAAAAAGGCCAAAGCGGCGAAATCCAAGGCCGAAGCGGCCGAAGACTGAACCCGGAAACAGCCGCCGGGGCTTGCGGCCGCACCCGCAGCGTCAAATATGAACTTCGCGGCCGATTCCGGCCGTTTCGCGAAAGGCCCTCATGTCGTTCGATCCGGTTGAAAGATACTCCAATCTCGTCCCCATGGTGGTCGAACAGACCAGTCGCGGCGAGCGCGCATTCGACATTTTCTCGCGCCTGCTGAAGGAGCGGATTGTCTTCGTCACGGGCGGCGTCGATGACGGCTTGGCGGCGCTTGTCACCGCGCAATTGCTGTTTCTCGAATCGGAGAACCCGAAGCGCGAAATCGCCATGTACATCAACAGCCCCGGCGGTTACGTGACCTCCGGGCTCGCGATCTACGACACGATGCAATACATCCGCAGCCCCGTGTCGACAGTGTGCATCGGTTTGGCTGCGTCGATGGGGTCGCTGCTGCTGGCGGCCGGGGAAAAAGGCCTACGCATCTGTCTGCCCAACGCGCGTGTGATGGTGCACCAGCCTTCGGGTGGTTTCCGAGGACCGGCTTCCGACATTGAACGGCATGCCGAGGATATCCTCTACACCAAACGGCGCCTCAACGAGATCTATGTCAAGCATACCGGGCAGCCGCTGGAGCGGGTAGAGAAGACGCTCGATCGCGATCATTTCATGACGGCGGAGGAGGCGCGCGCCTTCGGCATCGTCGACCGCGTGTACGAGAAGCGTGAACTGCCAGAAGGACCGGCGCCCTCGTTCTAAACTTGCTGGCGTCATTGATCGCTGTAACTGCGCCACCGGCAGTGACCTGGTTGTCGCCATCCGGCCCTCGGGCCATTCTCCGCGCCGATTGAACGACGGTAATACGGGGACGCACGCGATGAAGTTTGTGAGAGGTCTTGCGGCCGCGATGTTGCCGCTCGCCATGACGGCGTCGGCGTTGGCGCAGGTGGCCGAGCCCGCGCCTGAGGCTTCGCAACAGGCGGCGGCAGCATCCCTCCAAGGCGATGACGCCGACGAGACTGCAGAAGCGCCGATCGTGGTGAGAGCGCCAGTCGTCGAGGACATGGTGCGCAATTTTGTCGGCGAAGTGTCGGCCGCGGGCCAGCTGGATCAACTCGGGAGATGGGACCGCACCGTGTGTCCCGGCGTCGCGGGCATGCGCCGCCGCTACGCGCAGGCTTTGATCGATCGGCTTGCTGTCATCGCGTTCAGCGTCGGTCTCGAAGTGGGCGAATCCGGCTGCACGCCCAACGTGCTTATTTTCCTCACAGCCGATTCCGATGCGTTTGCCCAGGAACTCGTGACGCAACACGGAGACCTGGTCTCGCGCCGCAACCGGTTCGGCAACACCCGGGGTCGGCAGGCCTTGGCAGAGTTCGCGTCAACGCCGCGTGCAGTGCGCTGGTGGCATGTTACCCAATCGTTCACGTCGGACGGTTTCCGCGTGCGGCCGCACGAAGCTGTGACGGTCCGGACGATGGGGCGTCTGCGCCGCGGCACGCGGGAGGATTTCGACCGGGTTTTGATCGTCATCGACGCGCAGCGCATCGATGGCATCCGTTTTGGCGCGGTTGCGGACTACGTGGCCATGGCCACGCTGGCCCAGATCGATCCCAATGCCGACACCGCCGGTTACGACACAATTCTCAATCTGTTCGACAGCCAGCCAGGACCGACCGAGATCACCGAGTGGGATCTGTCGTACTTGAACGCCCTCTATCGTGCGACGCGCGATGCGCGCGACGCCAGCCGACAAGAACGGGACATCACCCGGGAAATGACCCGGGATGTGGACGGCGCGACACAGACCTCCGAGGATTGAAATATCGCTCCGATCGTCCATGATCGCCCAGCGGGACGACCAGGGAGGGACGGGTGAAGCTGATCAATACCGTTGTGCTGGCGGCTGCGATGCAGGTGGGCATGGCGGCAGTCGCGCTCGCCCAGGCGCCGCAGGAGGACGACATTGTCGTCACTGCGCCTTCGGCGAGCGACGAGCGGCAGGTGCGGTCCTACGTCACGGAGTTGACGACACCCTCTCGCACGCGCAGCCCGATGCCGAGGTGGTACCGCCCGCTCTGTCTGGGCGTTGTCGGCATGCAGGCCGCGCAGGCGCAGGTGTTGAACGATCGTATCGGCGAACTGGCGGATGCAATGGGGCTTCGTGTACGCGGCCCCGGCTGCCGTCCCAATGTGCTGATACATTTCTCGCGCGATGCAGGCACGCTCGCGCGCTCAATCGCCGATCAATCAAATCTCGTCTCGGTGAACAACGCCACCGGCAACTCGCAAGGCGAAGATGCGCTGCAGGACTTCGTACAAGCGCAGTCTGCTGTGCGCTGGTGGCATGTAAGCCGGACCGGCGCCGACGGCATGTCGTTCGGCCGCGATAGCCAGCAGAGCGGCGAGCAGGAACGCACGCGCGTCCAGGAATGGTCGGGCCCCGGCGGGGGGATGAGTGACGAGTTCACCCCCTCGGCCCAGCAGATGCAGGAGTTCGACGCACAGGATCAGACCAGCGAGGAGGTGACCAGCGGCACCCGCGTTCGCGAGGTGTCGCGCTTGCGCGGCGGGGTGATGGAGATGATGGACTACGTCATCATCGTCATCGATGCGACCAAGACCGGGCACACGACCGTTGGAGCCCTGGCCGACTATGTGGCGATGGTCACCCTGGCTCAGATCAACCCGGAGGCGGAGACCGGAGCGGCCCCCACCATCCTCAACCTCTTCAATGAGGACGCCAGTCTGCGCCCGAGCGCCCTGACGTCATGGGATTTGGCCTACCTCCGGGGGCTCTATGCCTCCGCCGACAATCCCCGCAGCACGCGCCAGCAAGAGGGCCAGATCGTCCGCTGGATGATGCGGGGGCGCTGAGGGCCGCTCGCAGAGGCTGGGAGCGGGGTTCGCCCCCGGCTTGAACCGGCCGGTCGCGGCAACCATGTGTGCGGCCACGCAGCTCGGGATTATGGGCAATCCGCGGCCGCACGCCGTGGCGGGCGGGCCGGTAGCCGCGAAAGGCCCAATTCGGACCCTTCCGTCGCGGTTGGCGCCGCTTGCGGCCTCATCCTTGCTATGGTCGAATTGCCGACTGGGGCGGTCGGGTGGTGAACGTTTTTGAAAGGGATCGCAGCCAACCATCGGGGCAGAGGGGAGTTTGGGGGGCCACGAGCCCGCCGTTTTCCCTAACTAGGTTGGCTTGGCAACGCCCCTCGAAGGATCGCGCATGAGCAAAGG
>CAZHWA010000160.1:0-5684 GCA_964536175.1 uncultured Terricaulis sp.
TGCCTTTCAATCCGGCCTTGCTCAAGAAGGTCGACGAGCTCGAGCTTTCGGTGCGCTCTGCGAATTGCCTGAAGAACGACAACATCGTCTATATCGGCGACCTGATCCAGAAATCGGAAGCCGAGATGCTGCGCACGCCGAACTTCGGGCGTAAGTCCCTGAACGAGATCAAGGAAGTGCTGGCATCGATGGGCTTACATCTTGGCATGGCGGTCGAGAATTGGCCGCCGGACAATATCGAAGACCTCGCGAAAAAATACGAAGACCAAATTTGAGCAGGGCCGTCGGTAGTCAGCAGGATCGTTTGCACCGCGCGCCACTGACTATTGACTACTGACTAAGGACTACGGACATGCGTCACGGCGTCGGACATAAGAAACTCAACCGCACCGCCAGCCACCGCCAGGCAATGTTCGCCAACATGGCCGCGGCGCTGATCAAGCACGAGCAGATCGTCACGACGCTGCCAAAAGCCAAAGCGCTGCGGCCGGTGGTCGAGCGTCTGGTGACGCTGGCGAAAAAGGGCGACCTCGCGTCGCGCCGCATCGTCGTGTCGCGCATGCGCGATGAAACGCAGGCCAAGAAGCTGTTTGAGACTTTGGCGCCACGCTACAAGACACGCGCCGGCGGTTACACGCGCGTGCTGAAGGCGGGCTATCGTTATGGCGACAATGCCCCGCTGGCCGTGATTGAATTTGTGGATCGCGACGAAGCGGCGCGCGGCCACGATAGCGGCCCGCGTCCTGAGGCGATCTACACGGACGAAGGCTGAAAGGGGCGTTCGAACGCCTGCATGAGATTAAAAAAAGGGCCGCCCTTGGGCGGCCCTTTCGGTTTGTCGTTTGCTTATCTCACTGCGGCGATGGCGGTGTCGGCGCAGCCGCGGTCGGTACGCCGGCCGCTTGATCGGCGCGCGGCGCCTCGGCGGGCGTGGCCGCTTCTTCTGAAGCCGCAGGTGTTTCCGCTGCGCCTGCGGTCTCCGGTTCGGGCTGCTCGACCGGCACTTCTTCCCAGCGGCAGCGCCGCGCGGCGAGACGGCCGCCAGTGGCCGCAGCCGGCTCTTGGCAAACCCGGCGCCGTTCCGTGCGCGGCGTGTTCTGAGCATCTTGGGCCGCCACTTCAGACGCCGGCGGCGTCGCCGCAACGGCTGGGGCGCCGGCGACCGTCTGCAATAAGCCAATAAAGATCGATGCGAGCATTCCTGAGCACTCCGTGCTGTGCGCGCGAACCCGTAGTTGCTCTTACAATACCACGCAACGGCCTTTCTCAGTATCGCCCTCCATTGACGAGATAGTTGCGCAGATATAGAAATATTGCGCGACGAGGAGACAAAAATGGCGGACTATTATCGACCCAAAGGCCTGTCCAGTGCAGCGACGTACCTCGATCCGAAGGCAGCTCTCTTATGGCTGGAGCGCGCGTTCGGGTTCGAACCGCTGATGGTGCTGCTCGACGCCGAGGAGAATCTCGCGCATGCCGAGATGAGTTACGGCAATTCCGTCATCATGGTCGGCGCCGAGTGGAGCGAGCATCATCGCAGCCCGAAGTCCGTTGGCGGCAAGAATACCCAGAGCGTCCATGTTCAGCTCGCGCGCGGCGAAGACATCGATGCGCACTGCGCGCATGCCCGCAGCGCCGGGGCAGAGATAATCCAGGAGCCTGCAACGCAGTTCTATGGCGATCGCGTTTATCGCGCTCGCGACTTGGAAGGCCACATCTGGACGTTCGGCGTTACTGTGGAAGAAGTGGGTCCGGAGCAATGGGATGCTGCGAGCGGCCTTAAGACACGTACACGGCTATGAGGCCGCGGCGTACGGTCGATCTTACGCTCCGGGCGTTGGCCGATCCCCTCCGGCGACGCGTGATTGAATTGTTGAGCGAACAGCCTCGGCGCGCCGGCGAGTTGGCCAAGGTGCTAAAGTTGCCCGCGCCGGCGATGAGCCGCCATTTGCGCGCGTTGAAGCAGAGCGGATTGGTGGAGGAATCCCACCCCGAATTCGACGCGCGGGTGCGCATCTACACGTTAAGGGATGGCGCGCTGGCCGAGTTGAAGCAGTGGCTGGACGCTACCGAGCGCATGTGGGCCGACCAGCTCGCCGCGTTCAAGTTGCATGTAGAGAAGCAGGGTGCATGACGTCTGCGGTGATCGTTTCGCTACGCGTAGCGGCTTCGCCGCACCGCGCGTTCGAGGCATTTACGCAGGAAATCGGTCAGTGGTGGCGGCCGCATGGGCTGTTTCAGCTCACGCCGCGCGGAGATGGCGCGCTTAGGTTCGACGGTGGGGTCGGGGGACGTCTGGTGACGACGCTGGCCAGCGGCGCCGAGTTCGAGGTCGGTCGCGTAACCGCATGGGTTCCCGGCGAACGTGTCGCCTTCACATGGCGTGTTGCGACGCTGGCAGCCGAGCAGGCAACACACGTCGAAGTGCGGTTCGAACCGGTCGGCGATGAAACTCGTGTCACCGTAGAGCATCGTGGCTGGGACGCGGCGCCTCAGGATCATGCTGCGCGGCATGGCTTCCCTTTGGCGGTGTTTCAGATGCGCCACGCCGAACACTGGCGCGCGCTCCTCAGTGCATTCTCGGAACGGCTGTGAGCGTGGCCGCCATGTTTCTGCCGCCTGCGGGGGCATGATCCGCCGCCACCAAAGGCGGGACCTTGTCCATGAAGATTACGCGCGCGCTACTCTTGAAAGCATCACCGTTTGCCGCCCTCATCGCCGGGTTCGCCGGCGGGGCGCTGGCCGTTGCGCCGATGGCAAGCGGCCAAGGCTTTGCGCCGACCGGCGATCGGGCAGAAGCGCATCATCAGCTCGCGCAAGCTGGTCCGGCCCGCACTGCGCCGTCGAGCCGCGCGGAGATGCAGCTTTCATTCGCACCGGTGGCGGCGCGCGCGGCGCCCGCCGTCGTGAACGTCTATGCGCAGCGCGTGGTGCGCGCGTTGTCGCGCGACCCCTTCTTTGGGCGCTTCAGCGCGCCGCGCATCGAGCAATCTCTTGGTTCCGGCGTCATCGTCCGCACCGATGGCATCATTGTTACGAACAATCATGTGATCGAGGGCGCTCAGGCTCTGAAGGTGGTGCTCGCCGATCGCCGCGAATTCGACGCCGAGCTGCTCTTGGCCGATCCGCGCGTCGACCTGGCGGTGCTGCGCATCAATGCAGGCGAGCGCCTGCCGACGCTGGACTATGCCAATACAGCGGACGCGCAGGTCGGCGACCTCGTCCTTGCGATCGGCAATCCTTATGGTCTCGAACAGACGGTGACGAGCGGCATCATTTCCGCCCTAGCGCGTACGGACGTGGGCATCTCCGACTATGCGTTTTTCATACAGACGGACGCCGCCATCAATCGCGGCAATTCCGGTGGCGCTCTGGTCGACATGGACGGCCGGCTCGTCGGCATCAACAGTGCAATCTATTCCGAGACTGGGGGGTCGAGCGGCATCGGTTTCGCCATCCCCGCGGAAATGGTGCGGCGCGTTGTTGAATCTGCGGCATCTGGCGGCCGCACAGTGGTGCGGCCATGGTTAGGCGCGCGGGTCGAGGTTGTGACCCAGGAGCGCGCGCGCGAACTCGGACTGCCGCGTCCCGAAGGCGTGATTGTAACCGAACTCTATCCGCGTTCCGCCGGCGAACGCGCCGGACTGCGAAATGGCGATGTAATCCTCGCCGTCGCCGGTGTCGAAGTGCGCGATAGCGGCGGCGTGCGGTACCAATTCGCCACGCAGCGCCCCGGTTCGCGCGTGCCGCTGACCGTACTTCGCGATGGCCGGCAGGTCACGCTCTCGGCAAACGCCGAAGCGCCGCCCGGCGGCGCACCGGAAGCGCGCACGCTTTCGGGCAATCATCCTCTTTCCGGGGCCCGTGTTGTTACGCTGACTCCGGCGACGGCCGAAGCGTCCGGGCTGGACCCGTTCAAAACCGGCGTCTTCATCCAGCAGCTGGACCGGCGCGGCGTCGCCGCGCGTATAGGTTTCCGGCCCGGCGACATCATCGACGCGGTCAACGGCGCGGCGATCCGCGATGCCAGCCAACTTGATCGCGCGATGGCGCAATCGCGCTCATGGGTTATCGGCGTGGAGCGCAATGGCCAACACGCGGAAATCCGCTTCTAGGGGCCGTTGACGCCGCCGCTCGTCGTCGACTGGTTGTCGAACATCCGCATGGAGCGCTCCAGTAGAGCCCGGCCTTCGCGTTCGAGGGCCTGTTCTTCCGCTTGCGAGAGGCAGACTTGGCGGCCCATTCGCGATCCAATGGTCGGCTCTATTCGACAGCGCCGCCGATTGCGATCGTCTTCGGATGTGGCCGTCGGCGCCGCCGGCGCGGTGTGCTCTTCCTGTACAGGCGGAGTTTGGTGAGCTGGCTCGGCCGGGGGCCCGGCGGCAGCTTGCGCGAGGATTACGAAAAGCACATCCAGCATGGGTTCTCCTCCGTGACGGCGGCGCCATTACCCACCAGCTCGCGGCGCCGTCCAGTCTGGCGCATTACTTCTTGATGGGCGCGCCGATCGACCAAGCGTGCCCGAAGGGATCTTTGACCTGTCCGTAGCGGTCGCCCCAGAATTGGTCGGCCAACGGCATCACGACGGTCGCACCAGCGCCTACAGCGCGCTCCCACCAGCTGTCGGCATCGTCAACTTCCAGATGGATGGTCACCCCGCTCGGCGCAGGCGTGTCGCCGCCGCTGCGGAATTCGGGAAAATCATCGGAAAGCAATAGCGCCTGCCCATTGACGCGGATGCGCGCGTGCAGGATGCGCTCGCCGTCCTGAGCCAGATTGCAGAACTCTTCTGTTGCTCCAAATGCGCGCGCGTAGAATTCGATCGCCGCCCGGCCGCCCTTTACTGTCAGGTATGGATACACGCCTACCGGGATTGCAGATGTCGCTTTGGCCATGTCTCTCTCCCTCGATGAGGCTATGTATAGGCCATGACTGACCTCTTTGAAGCGGCAGGATTGGATCAGAGCGCACCGACGCCACTAGCCGAGCGGCTCCGGCCTACAAAGCTGGAAGAGGTCGTCGGCCAGGACCATCTGCTGAACCCGGACGGGCCGATCGGGCGCATGGTGGCCCAGAAGCGATTATCCTCAATGATCCTGTGGGGTCCGCCTGGAACTGGCAAAACGACCATCGCGCGTTTGCTGGCGGAAGAGATCGGCCTGGAATTCCAGCAGATCAGCGCGGTGTTCTCAGGCGTCGCCGATCTCAAGAAGGCGTTCGAGACCGCACGCGTGCGGCGCGCGTCCGGCAAGGGCACGATTCTCTTCGTCGACGAAATCCATCGCTTCAACCGCGCCCAGCAGGACGGCTTTCTGCCCTATGTGGAACAGGGCGTTGTGACGCTAGTCGGCGCGACCACTGAAAACCCCAGCTTCGAGATCAACGCGGCGCTGCTTTCGCGCGCGCAAGTGTTTGTGCTGAAGCGCCTGGACGATTCCGCGTTGGAGCACCTGCTGCAGCGCGCCGAAGCGCTGCTTGGCCGCAAATTGCCTTTGACCGAGGATGCGCGCATCGCGCTTGCCAGCCTCGCCGACGGCGACGGCCGCTATTTGTTGACTCTCGCCGAAGAAATCTTCGCGCTCAAAACCGATACGCCGCTCGACGCCAAGACCCTTGGCGGATTTCTACAGAAGCGTGCGCCCGCTTACGACAAAGACCGTGAGGAGCACTACAACCTCATCTCC
>CAZHWA010000161.1:0-1004 GCA_964536175.1 uncultured Terricaulis sp.
AGTTCAGGTCATCATCACCGTGCTCTCGTGGGACAACGAGAACGAGAGCGACATCTTGGCCATGGTTGCAGCCTCGGCGGCGCTGACGCTGTCCGGCGTGCCATTCATGGGCCCAATCGCCGCCTCGCGCGTCGGCTGGATCGACGACAAGCCCGTGCTCAATCCGACGATCGCCGACATGGCACATTCCAAGCTGGACCTCGTCATCGCCGGCACCGCCAACGCCATCATGATGGTCGAATCCGAAGTCAAGGAACTGACCGAAGCGCAGATGCTGGAAGCGCTGCAGCTTGGCCATCGCGGCATGCAGCCGGTGATCGATGCGATCATCCAGCTGGCCGAACAGGCTGCGAAGGATCCGTGGGAGTTCGAACCGGCCGATTTGTCCGAGCTCGAAGGCAAGATCAAAGCTGAAGTCGGCGGCGAGCTTTCAGCCGCCTACCAGATCATCAAGAAGGAAGAGCGGCGCGACCGCATCGCCGCCCTGCGCACGCAAGCGCAAGAAAAGCTCTGTAAGAGCGACCTCAATCCGGACGGCGCCGAAGCGCACGTCTTCAAGGAGGCGTTCAAGCATGTCGAGAGCGATATCGTCCGCGCCCGCATCGTCAAGGAAAAGGCGCGCATCGACGGCCGCGCCGTAGACAAGGTGCGGCCGATCGAGTGCATGGTCGGTTTCCTGCCGCGCACGCACGGCAGCGCATTGTTCACGCGGGGCGAGACGCAAGCGGTTGTGGTCGCCACGCTCGGCACAGGCGAGGACGAGCAGTACGTCGACGCGCTTGGCGGCACGTTCAAAGAGCGCTTCATGCTGCACTACAACTTCCCGCCTTACAGCGTTGGCGAAACCGGCCGCATGGGCGGGGCGGGCCGCCGCGAAATCGGCCACGGCAAGCTGGCGTGGCGGGCGATGAAGGCGGTGCTGCCGACAAGCGAGCAGTTCCCCTACACTGTACGGCTCGTTTCCGAGATCACCGAATCGAACGGCTCATCCTCGATGGCCACGG
>CAZHWA010000161.1:1014-5656 GCA_964536175.1 uncultured Terricaulis sp.
GTCTGCGGCTCCTCGCTGGCGCTGATGGATGCCGGCGTGCCGATCGCGGCGCCGGTAGCGGGCGTCGCGATGGGCCTCATTCTCGAGGACTACGGCTTCGAGGTGCTCACAGACATTTTGGGCGACGAGGACCATCTCGGAGACATGGACTTCAAAGTGGCCGGCACTGAGAAGGGCATCACCTCGCTGCAAATGGACATCAAAGTCGCCGGCATCACAGAGGAAATCATGAAGGTCGCGTTGGAACGGGCGCACCACGGCCGCATGCATATCCTCGGTGAGATGAACAAGGCGCTGGCCGCCCCGCGCGCGGATGTGGGCGCCAACGCGCCGCGCATCGTTCAGATCACCATCCCGGTCGACAAGATTCGCGATGTGATCGGCACCGGCGGCAAGGTGATCCGCGAGATCGTCGAAAAGACCGGCGCGAAGATCAATGTCGAGGACGACGGTACGGTCAAAGTCGCCTCGCCCGACGCCGCCTCGATCGAAGCGGCGGTGAAGTGGATCAAGTCGCTGACCAGCGAGCCGGAAGTTGGCCAGATCTACGAAGGCAAGGTGGTCAAGGTGATGGAGTTCGGCGCCTTCGTGAACTTCTTCGGCGCCAAGGACGGCCTCGTGCACGTTTCCCAACTCGCACGCGAGCGCGTCGAGAAGCCCGGCGACGTGGTGAAGGAAGGCGATGTCGTGAAAGTGAAGCTCCTGGGCTTCGACGATCGCGGCAAAGTGCGCCTGTCGATGAAAGTGGTCGACCAAGCCACCGGCGAGGACCTCTCCGCGCAAATGGGAGAGGAAGCCGAAGACCGCGGCCCGCGCCGCGACCGCGGCGATCGCGGGCCGCGCCGTGACCGCGGCGACCGGCGCGAACGACGTGAAGCAGCCGGCGGCGAGTAGATTTTCGCCCCTAACTCAAAACAGAAAGCCCGCTTCCTTCGAAGCGGGCTTTTTTTCTGGTCCTCAGGCCACCCGGGAATTGCTGCCGTCTTCGCGCCGCTCGATGGGCAGCTCCCAGAATGGCGGCTGCACGCGCTGGTGCTCATAGGCTTGGCGCTGCAGGTTGACCCTCTGGCCGTTGTCGGTTTCTGCGCAGGCCCACCATCGACCCGGCGCCGTTTCGTACCGATACAATCCGCGCAGTTTGTCCATTGTGGAAAGCATGGAGGTTTTGCCTTGCCGGTCAATATCAGCGCGGTCATGGGGGCGGCTGGTGCGTCGGCTGCGGCCGGTTCGGAACTGGCGCTCGTCATGCCTGTTGGATTGCGAAAGGAGCGAGCCCATGGCCAAGAGCGAGCAGAAGAAGCGTTCCGTCCGCCCCGAAAAGCCGCGCGATCCAGCGGGGGGGTCGCCGCAGTCGCGCAGCAAGGGCGATGGCCTCGCGCACGATGTCTCCGTCGTCGACTTCGAAGTTCCTGACGATGAAGAGCGCAGTCCCGGTATCGGCGCGTCCAAGGGCGCGACAATGGCTGGGGCCGATGCGGACGACATCGACGATCTTTTCGCCGAGGGCGATAACACCTTCCCGGGCGACGTCGAAAACGATGCGGGCTTGCCCGGCACGGGCGTCGATCCAACGCGCCGTGGACGCGAAAACGCATGACCCGCGCTCCCGACAGGCCTGTCCCGGCGGCTGGAGAACGCCAGCGCAGGCGGCGCGTCCCGAACGACAGCGCCTTCAGTGACGAGATGCAGCCCGAGAGCGGAGCGCGTGAGGGCGGTGCGCTCGATCGCGATGGGCGAGCGCGCCCCGAGCGGCCGGTCAATTCCGGCCGCAGCGAAGGCACCGCCGATCAGGCTGGCATTGAGATCGATCACGCAGCCGAGCGGCCGCCGCACTGACTTTGCGCATGGCGGTGCGGAGGCAAGCGGATAAGCTCTCGTCATGGCCGCTCTTGTCGTCGTCGCCCGCTTTGCCTCCCGGCCGGAGGCGCTGATCGCACAGGGCTTGCTGCGCTCGGAGGGAATCGAGGTCTTCATGCCGGACTTCAACGTGCTGATGGCCGAGTTCGACCCTTCTTTCATGGCTTCGGGCTGGCGGTTGATGGTGGCCGAACACGAGGCGGCGCGCGCGGCAGCCATATTGCGCGACGTACAGCTCGGGGCGGCTGAGCAGACTGATTAATCCCCGCGGCCTGGAGGCTTCTTGCGTTTTCGCATCTGTTCGTAGGCGCCGAGGGCTGCGCCGATGGCGAGCCCTGCGCCCATGCCGGCCGCCATGTCGTTCATCGCCGCGCCCAAGCCGGCGCCAAGTGCGATGCCGACGGCAATCCACACGCCAAAGCTCATAATCGCCACCTGGCGCTTTTGACGGCTAAGACAACAGCGCGGCTGCACACGCCAACCTGCCCCGCTACAATGACATCATGCGCGCGCTGATCATCGCTGCCGGGATTCTTGGATTTCTGCTCGTGCTTGCCGCAGCAGGCGGCGCACATCTGGTTGTGGCGGAAGTGCGTGCGGCCGATCCCGACTCGCGGCTGCTGCGCCAATGGGATCGGGCAATTCTGTTCGGGCTTGTGCATACGCTCGGCGCGCTTGTGTGCGCCGCGGTTGCGGAAGGATCGCGGCGCCTGAAGCTGGTGAGCGGATGGGCCTTTGTCGGCGGCGTGGTGCTGTTCAGCGGCGTGCAGGTTGCGCGCATTGCCGGCGCCAACCTTCCGGGCGTGCTTGTGCCGATTGGGGGCCTGAGTTTCCTGGCGGGATGGCTTCTGCTGGCCGCTTCTGCAGCCGCCGCCAAACGTTGATGTCTACTCTGTATCGGCAGTCGTCGGCACGCCAACGATGTGAAAGCCCGCATCGACGTGCACAACTTCGCCGGTGGTCGAACGGCCCAGGTCCGAGAGCAGCCACAGCGCGCAGCCGGCGATGCCTTCCATGCTGGTGTCCTCCTTCATCAGCGACCATTCGCGCCCGGTCTGGATAAGACCGCGCCCGCCCTGAATGCCGGCGATGGCCAGCGTGCGCATTGGCCCTGCGCTGATCGCATTCACACGAATGCCGCTGGGACCGAGGTCGCGCGCCATGTAACGCATGGAGGCCTCCAGTGTCGCCTTGGCCACGCCCATGACGTTGTAGCTCGGCAGCACCCGTTCGGCGCCCAGATAGGTGAGAGTCACCATCGAGCCGCCCGGTTTCATCAGCTTTGCGGCCCGCTTTCCGGCGGCGACGAAAGAGAAGGCGGAAATGTCCATCGTGCGTAAGAAGTTTTCGCGCGTGGTGTTCTCGATGAACGAGCCCTTGAGTTCGTTCTTGTCGGAGAAGGCGATGGAGTGCACCAGGAAGTCGAGTCCGCCCCAATCCTTGGCAAGCCGATCGAACACGGAATCGAGCTGTGCATCGTTGGTCACGTCGCATTCGAGCATGAGTTTGCCGCCGATCGACTCCACCAGCGGCCGCACACGCTTTTCCAGCGCTTCGCCCTGATAGGTGAAGGAAAGATCGGCGCCCTGCGCGGCGAGCTGGCTGGCGATGCCCCAGGCGATCGATTTGTCGTTGGCCACCCCCATCACCAAGCCGCGACGGCCCCTCAGCAGTTCGCCCCTCGGAAACACCCAATCCTCGGCCATCTCGCGCACTCCGCTCGTTTTTCTGCGGCGCACCTGCCGGAATACCGGTTCCACGGTCAAGCCGGAACCTCGCACGCGAGGGCGCGTTTTTGCCTGAGAGAAGGCAAACCAGGCCGAGGAGAGTTTTGTGATGGCCGAGATTCGGGAAACCGAGGTTGAGCGCGACGCCGAGGGCCGCATCGTTGGCTACCGGGAGCGCGTTGCAGAACGTGATGAAGAAAAGTCCACGCGCCGCAAAGGCGGCGGCGGCTTCGGCTGGGGATTATTGTTTGGCGTGCTTCTGATTGCGATCGCCATCGTCGCTTACGCTTACAGCCAAGGCGGCTTCCAGCAGGCCGGGCGCGAGGCCGATCAGGCCGCGGCGGTTGTGGAAGAGCAGGCCGGAGATGTGGTCGACCGCACCGACACGGCATTGCAGGACGCCGCTGATACGACGCAACAAACGGTCGGCGCCACAACCCAGCCCAATAGCGCTGATACACGCACGCAGACAGGCGATACCGCGACGAACTAACCCCTCGTCTCAACGGGATCGCTTAAAGAGCGCCGGTTCAGAAATGGACCGGCGCTCGGTTCATGCGGCGAGCCGGGTGAACGCCAGCGTGGCGTTGGTGCCGCCGAAGCCAAATGAGTTCGAGAGCACGCAGCTCAACTCACGGTCTTCGCGCTTGCGCAAGATCGGCAAATCCTCAAACGCCGGATCAAGTTCTTCTATGTTGGCGCTCTCGCAAGCGAAGCCGTGGTTCAGCATGAGCAGGGAATAAATCGCCTCTTGGGCGCCGGCCGCGCCAAGTGAATGCCCGGTCAGCGACTTGGTGCTCGAAATGAGCGGCGTCCTTGACCCAAATACCGCGCGCACCGCCTCCATTTCCTTGATATCGCCGACAGGGGTCGAAGTGCCGTGCGTATTGAGGTAGTCGACCGGTCGATCGAGATAGCGCATCGCCATTTTCATGCAGCGCGCCGCGCCTTCGCCGGACGGTGCGACCATGTCGTGGCCGTCGCTATTGGCGCCGTAGCCGGTGACTTCGCCATAAATCTTGGCGCCGCGTTTCTTGGCGCGCTGATATTCCTCCAGC
>CAZHWA010000162.1:0-5618 GCA_964536175.1 uncultured Terricaulis sp.
GGCGTTGGACTTCGCTGCAGCTGCCGCGCCTCGCGCCCGGCACGGCGACGGTTGGCCATCTCTATCTCGATTGCTTCCACGCCACACGCGACGAGTTCTACTATCAGGCGGCGATGGAGGTCGCCGACGGCCTCATCGCCGCGCAGCATCCCGCCGGAGGCTGGAATTATCTGCACGACTTCGCCGGCGAAGACTCCACGCGCCGCTGGTACGACACCATCGGCAAGAACGGCTGGCGGCTCGAAGAATTCCACCACTACTATGGCAACGCGACTTTCGACGACGCGGGCACATCGGAGGCATCGCAGTTTCTGTTGCGGCTTTACCTTGAACGCCGCAGCTCGCGGCTGCGCGCGCCGCTCGAACGCGCAATCCGTTTCGTCCTGGAAAGCCAATATCCCAACGGCGGCTGGCCGCAACGCTATCCCCGGGTCGACGGCGAAAGCGATTACATCCGCCACATCACTTTCAACGACGATGTCGCCGGCGAGAACATCAAGTTCTTGCTCATGGTCTATCAGACGCTTGGCGATGAGCGGGCGCTGGGCGCGATACGGCGTGCAATGGAGGTATTTCTCGCCACGCAGCAACCTGCGCCGCAGGCGGGGTGGGGGCTACAGCATCACGTGGAAACACTGCGCCCGATAGCAGCGCGCAGTTACGAGCCCGAGGCGCTCACCGCGCACACGACCTACGTGAACACGACCCAATTGCTGAACTTCTTCGAATGGACCGGCGATGCGCGTTTCATCGACCGCGTGCCGGATGCGCTCATGTGGCTGCAATCGGTGCGGCTGCCGGACGAGGATGTGCGCATGCCGGGCCGGCATTATCCAACCTTCATCGAACTCGGCACGAACCGGGCCCTTATTGTGCATCGGCGCGGCTCAAATGTCGTCAACGGCGAGTATTATTGGGACTACAGTCCCGAGCGGCCGATCACGCATTACTCCCAGTGGCGCAATCTCAACGTCGGCGAATTGGCGGTGCGCTACGGACAATTGCGCGACCTTCCGGCCGCATCGTTGCAAGAGACATCGCCGCTTCAACGGCGTCCGGCGTTTCAGTTGCCGCGGTTCTTCTCGACGCAAAACATTGAAGTCTCGGACATGAACATCAGCCGCCGCGACGACACGCAGCGGCCGACGCCGGAGCGGGTGGAGGAGTTGATCTCCAGCTTAAGCGCTGACGGTTACTGGCCCGCGCCGCTCACCGCGACCAGTCACCCCTATATCGGCGACGGATCGTCCGTCCCGGCCGAGGGCGATTTCGCACAGACGCTGGTCGGGGACGCCTCGGACACCTCGCCCTATATCACGGACCGCCCGGTAGCCGGTATTTCGACCGGAACATTCATCCAAAACATGAGCACGCTTTTGCTTGCCATTGATTCAGGCCATTAGGAGGCGCATTGGAGGGGCGCCGGGGAGGGCGTCTCCGGTGTGGGGAAGTGAGCCGTGTCGCAGCAGGGCGAAGAACGGACCATCCGGCTGGCCTCGATCGTCTCGATCGACATCGCCGGTTTTTCGACCATGTCCGAACGCGATCAGCGCAACGCGGCGCGAAAGGTCGAGGCGCTGCGCGAACGCATCGAAGCTGTGGCCGGCAAGCACAACGGGCGTTTGTTCAATACGGCCGGCGACGGCTTCATGCTCGAATTTGCCTCGGCCGGCGCCGCCCTCGGCGCCATCCAGGAAATCCTCGATAAGCGTGCGCGCGGCGAACCGCGAATCCGCGTGGGCGCGCACGTGGGCGACGTTGTGGTCACCGCCACCGAGGATCTGCTCGGGCACGGCGTCAATGTCGCCGCGCGTCTGCAGGAATTGGCGGAAGCCGGCACGGCGCTGGTTTCGGCGGAATTCCGTTCGATGGCGCGCAACAGTCCCCAGGCCGCGTTTCAGTCGAAGGGACAAAAGCCGCTCGAGAACATGGAACAGCGCGTCCAGACGTTCGAGATTTTGTCGCGCCGTCAGCGCTTCATGCGGGGCGCGCGCCGCGCCGGCGCCTCGACGGTCGCAGCGGCCGCTCTTGCCGGCGCCGTCTATATGGCGCCGACGGCTTACCGCGCGCTGCAGGATATCTCTGCCGCGCAAAGCCAAGCGAACGCCTCGGTCACGCCGCCGCCTGTAGAGGAGATGCTGGAGGTGGAGCAGCTCGCCGCCGCGCCGGCGCTGCAGCCAGGCGAGATCGTTCGCGATTGCGACAATTGCCCGGAAATGGTGGTGCTCACCGGCGGCTTGTTCCGGATGGGCTCGCCGGACGATGAAGCCGGTCGACGCGCCGACGAAGGGCCACAGCGGGAAGTCTCGGTTGCGCCGTTTGCGCTCAGCCGCACCGAAATCACCTTTGCGCAGTGGGATGCGTGCCTCGCCGACGGCGGCTGCAACGGCTACTCGCCGCAGGATGGGGGCTTGGGCCGCGGTGACCGGCCTGTCACTAACGTCTCCTGGCAAGATGCCCAGGCTTACATAGCCTGGCTGAACGGTCGGGCCGACGCACCACGCTATAGGCTGGTGACCGAGGCGGAATGGGAATATGCCGCGCGCGCCGGCGGCGACACCGCGTATGCGTTCGGCGCCCGTGTCACACAAACCCAGGCAACGTACCGCGTGCGTGCTGCAAGTGCGGTGGCGGCGCATGCGGCCAACGCCTTCGGTGTCTACGACATGCACGGCAACGTCGCCGAATGGGTCGAGGACTGCTATGCGCCGAGCTACGAACTCGCCCCGGTCGAGAGCATTGCTGTGCAAGCCGAAGACTGCAGGCGCCGCGTTCATCGCGGCGGCAGCTTCTCCGACCGGGAAGCGGCCCTGCGCGCCGCAGCGCGCCAGTCCGCCGCCCCGGCGCAGCGCAGTCCTGCTATCGGCTTCCGTGTGGCGCGCGCACTCGACTGACCTGCTTTTGTCTGGTTGCAGTGTGACCTTGGGCACAGACAACGCCGTGCACGGGCCGCATTATGGGCGGGGGAGGATCGCCCAGTGAGCAGCAGCGAGACGTGCGCATGAGCGCTGAGTTTATTCTTGCGCAGATTTCGGACACCCACGTGCGCGTCGATGACGGCGGCGCGGCGTCACGTCAGCTCCGGAAAGCTTTGGGCCAGGCGCGGGATTATCGAGCCGACGCGGTTCTGCTCACCGGAGATCTCGTGAATGACGAGCGCCGTGAAGAATATGCCGCTCTGGCGGAGGCCATCGCCGATCCTCCCGCGCCGGTTTTTGTGCTGCCGGGCAATCACGACCACCGCGAACGCATCCGCGAGGCCTTGCCCGCGCACCGCTATCTTCCCCAATCGGGGCCGTTGTCGTTTGCGATCGACCAGTTCCCGGTCAGGATGGTCTGCGTCGATCAGATCGTGCCCGGCGAGACCCATGGCGCTTTTACCGAACAGCAGGCCGGCTGGCTCGACCGCACGCTGAAGCAAGGCGCCGGCACGCCGACAATCGTGGCGCTGCACCATCCGCCGTTCCCGACGCACGACGTCCTGTTCGACAAAATCGGGTTGGAAAACAGCGAACTGCTCAGTTCTGTCATTGGCCGCCATCGCCAGGTCGTGCGCGTGCTCTGCGGCCATCACCACAGAGTCGCCGTCGGTCAAATCGCCCATGCGCCCGTGATTGTCGCGCCTTCGAGTTCCTGGGTTTACGGGCTGGCCATGCATGACGATCAGCAGATCGCTCCGATCACCAACGAACAGCCTGGCTGGATGCTGCACGCCTGGTCTGCAAGGGGCGGCTTTTCCAGCGTTTTCATGGGTTTGTGAGCAGCGGCTGAAGTTGCCAAAAAGTTAGGAAACGTCGGGATCATTTTCGCCCGGCCCGCGTTCTTGAACCGGCGCCGACCTACTCCCCCCGCCCAGGCGCCACCGCAGCACGGGCCGGATCGTCAGATCCGGCCCACCTGCTTTTGGAGCCCGTAGGTTACAGCCGGCAATGAGGGATGAACGACGCAATCGGAAAAGCGTCGGCGGCCCGACTAGCCGCCGACGCCCCATCCGCCCTGCTGTGCCCCATGCGCGATGTAAACGCGGGGCGGATGGGCAGGTCAAGCATATCTTGTCTGACTGTTACAAGATGCAAGAACCCGCGTTCCGTGCGCCACAGCTTAGCCGAAGGGCGCCGATCGTGGATTGACGCGCGCCGACGCATCGTGATGTGCTCGGCCCAACCCGACTAATGCTGCCTGGAAGAATTCCGCAAAAGGGGAACGGAATGGACGATTTCTGTGTCCGTTGGGGTGAAGATGTTCAGCCTTACATCATGCAGCTTGGCTCGGAGCACATCGACAGATTGCGCCGCTATTGCACGACATCGGTGCAGAGGCTGCGGCAGCTGCGCCAAGCGCGTAATTCTGCTGTGATCGCCGTCACAGCGCGGGTGCACCGGCGCATGATGAAAGCGACGGCGTTCCATTGTTTCGAGATGTTCGGTTTTTCCTTCGCCCTTCGCGAAGAAGAGAAGCGAGGCCGAAAACAGGAGTTCGTGTTGAACTTTGCATCCGCACCCGACTTCGAGCCCAGTGACATCCCGCCGCGCCTGCGCTGCGCCCCGGGCGAGAGCATCTCTGCCCGACCCAGGCGCAAACGCCGTGCCGCCAAGGCGGCCGTCCCCGATCGCAGCGAGACACTGGGAAGCGGCGATGGACGCAAACGAGAGGCTGAGCGCGTAGCGACGTGCCGTCTTGCGCGGTTTTTGATGTGGAAAGAAAGACAGGGCGCCGTCTTGGCGTCATGGTTAGCGCCTAGGCTGTACAAGCTAGACCAGCGATACCGGAGGTTGTTCGTGCATCTCCGGACGATATGGCGACGCCGGCCGCAGATCGGTTTGCCATTTCAGCGGGAGTATTTGTTAACTCGTCTGCGCGAGTTTTCGGCTCATGCGACAACACGCCTGCGGTTGGAGCCGCGGTTCATGGACGGGCCTGTTCATCTGCTGCTCTTCACGTTCGTGACGCGTGAGCCTGCGATCGATTGGGACGACTATCCATTCGGCCGATTGGCCGATGAAACTGAGCGAATACCGGCATGAGATCAGTCAAAGAACTTCGACGCAAAGCAGCCACGCGCGTGAAGCGCAAGGCGCGCGTCTATTCCACATCCGAAGCGCGCGCCAATTTTGCGGAAGCGCTGGAAACGGCCCAGGTTGAGAACGCCGTCATCGGCTTTGACCGTTATGGACGGACGATCGCCGCGCTCGTGCCCGTGGAAGCGGTGTATATGCTGGCAGGCAAGGGTCACATGATCGCCCCGGGCGTGCGCGAGGAGATCGAGGCGTTCTCCAACCAGTTTGTGCAGAGCGTGCCAAGCCGGATTGCCGCTGCAGATCCTAGTCCGGAGCAAAGCCGCGGCAAAAAAGCGCCAAAGAAGGCAGCGAAAAAGGCCAAGGCAAAGCGCAGCATTAAGGGCCGCGGCGGCTAAAATCGCAAAACCGGGTGCAGCTTCGGCGGACGCGGCGCTATAAGCGCTGGCGACACGGGAGTTGCGCTTATGAAAACCAGGGCCGCCGTCGCCTTCGCACCGAAACAGCCCTTGGAAATCGTCGAACTCGATCTCGAAGGCCCGCGCGCCGGCGAAGTGCTGGTCGAGATCAAGGCCACCGGCATCTGCCACACCGACGCCTACA
>CAZHWA010000163.1:0-5616 GCA_964536175.1 uncultured Terricaulis sp.
GGTATTGTCGCGGCGGTGTTGCGCGACGGGGAGGTGGTTGAGATGTTCGCCTGGGGCGGCGCTGATTGCTCTGGGACAGGCGCGGCCAACCCGTTTGCGTCCTACGAAATCGGCTCGATCTCCAAACACATCACGGCCGTCGCGCTGCTGCAATTGTGGGAGCGAGGTCAGGTCGAACTCGATGCGCCAGTCGGGCGCTATCTCGACGATATTCCAGAGGCGTGGCGCGCCGTCACGCTGCGCCAGCTTTTGACCCACACCGGCGGCGTCCCGGATTACGAGGAAGCGGGCGGTTATGGCGTTTATGAAACGACGCCGACGCCGGCGGAGGTGTACGCCATCCTCGACGATCCGGCGCTCGAATTCGAACCAGGCGCGCAATGGCGCTACTCGAATACAGGCTATTTCATGCTCAGTCTTGTTGTGCAGCGTGTCAGCGGAGAGCGGTTCGGCGACTACCTGCGCGATCGTCTGTTCGCGCCGCACGGTCTCGACGACACGTTCATGGGCGGCTACGCGCCAGACAATGCGGTGATGGCGCAAGGTTGTCGACCCGGCGAGGCCGAGGGCGCGGCGCTCATTCCAGTGCGGCCCATTAGCGAAGCGAGCACATTCGGCGCGGGAGGCATATCCTCAACACTCGAAGACTGGGCCGATTGGGACGACGCGCTGTTCGAAGGTCGACTCTTGCAGCCGCGGAGCATGCACGCGCTGTTGACGCCGCAGCATCTCAGCACTGGCGAGGATACCGGCTACGCGTTCGGCATTGTCGTTGAGGATTTCCGCGGCGTGCAGAAATTCGGCCATAGCGGCCAGACGCAAGGTTTCGTCGCCGACTACGCGCATTACCCGGAACGCGGCTTCTCCACCATCGTTTTCGGCAACGCTTACGGCGGAGGGGTGGGCGCCGTGTCGCGCGCGCTGGCGCTGCGAGTGATGCCGGAGCTCAGCCACGACAGGTTGCCGCCAGCCGCCGATCCCGATGCGCGGCGCACCGAGCAGGCAAGCCGGGCGTTGCGCCAATTGGTGTTGAACGAGGCGCCGCTCGATTTGCTAAGCGCCGATCTCCAGCCTGTCGCCACCAGCGAGCGGTATGCCGGCGTGCGCGCCTCTCTGCGGCCCTATGCCGAGAAGGCCGATGGCATCGTTTTCCTACGTTCCGATGCAGAGGATGACGATGTCGTCCGCGACATCTACCGCATCATGCTGGACGGCGAGACGCAGTATCTCAATTTCTATTGGCGCAACGGAGCGCTCGTGGGTCTGCGCCGGGAGGATGAATAGCGGACGCCGCCACGGGGAACTCTTGTTGTGCCCGCAGGTTCAAAGCGCGGGCGCAGCTGGAGGCGAGAGTTATGTCCGAAGACAATGGCGGCGGCGGGAATGCGTTTTTGGGTGTGATCGTCGGCGCGCTGCTGGTCGCGGTCGTTGCGCTCGGCTTCGTCGTCGTGAACGGGGGAAACTTCGGCGGCGAGTCGGCCGACATCAGCATCGAAGCGCCTGAGATTCCGGCTCCCGGTTGATCAGAGGTTCTCGATCGCCACTTTGCCGTCCTTGAGCTTGAGGGCGATCTTGCCGTGCTTGAGCGCGAGCGCCTGCTCGCCGAACACCGTGCGCCGCCAGCCGCGGAGTGCGGCCACGTCCGCCTGATCGCTGGCGGCTATGGCTTCGACGTCCGCTGCCGAGGCGATGAGGCGCGGCGCCACCTCGTGCTTTTCAGCTTCGTAGCGCAATAGCACCTTCAGCAACTCCACCGTGGGTCCCAGTCCCGATGGAGTGGGCGGGGGGCGATCGTACTTGAAGTGGGGACGGTTGGGATCGGCAAATGCGCGTTCGAGCGCGCTCAGCAGGTCTTGCGCCGCCCGTGAGTTGCCGAAACCGCGCGGCACCGCGCGCATGCGATCGAAATCGGCGGCCGTCTTGGGCCGATGTTCGGCGATTTCGTAGAGCGCTTCGTCCTTGACGATGCGGCCGCGGGGCACATCGCGCATTTGGGCTTGCCGCTCGCGCCAAGCAGCCGCCACCTGCAGCGCCAGCACATAGTCGGCCGAGGTCTTGCGCAGTTTGAGCCGCCGCCACGCTTTTTCGGGCGAGGTGTCGTAGATTTCCGGATCGAGCAGCGCGGCGTGCTCCTCGTCGAGCCAGGACAGCCGGTCGCGCTGTTCGAGGAACTGACGCAGCCGCGGATATAGGTCGCGCAGGTGCGTCACGTCGGCGAGGGCGTACGCCAGTTGCGACTCCGAAAGCGGACGGCGGCTCCAGTCGGTGAAACGGGAAGACTTGTCCAGGCGGCGCTTTAGCACCTGCTGCACGAGTGCATCGTAGGCGATGGTGTCGCCGTAGCCGGTCGCCATGGCCGCGATCTGGGTGTCGAACACCGGATGCGGCAGCGCTCCGCTCAATTTCTGGAAAATCTCGAGATCCTGCCGCGCGGCGTGAAACACCTTCAGCACGCGCTCATTGGCCATCAGCGTTAGAAACGGCTGGAGGTCGATCCCTTGCGCCAGCGGGTCGATCACAGCCTCAACGCCGGGCCCGGCGGCCTGAATCAGGCAAAGCTTCGGCCAGTACGTCGTTTCGCGCATGAACTCAGTGTCCACGGCGACAAATTCCTTGGCCGCGAGCTCCTCGCAGAGCACGACGAGGTCCGCCGTTTTGGTGACAAGACGCATGCGCGCTGGTTGGGGCCGCGCGAAGGGCCGGTCAAGAGCGCAGACCCGGCGCACCCGCATCAATTCGGGTTAATTGACGGCAAAACCCTCGATCAAGACGCCATCGGCGATACGCAGGCGCAGATAGGCTTCGTCATGGGCCGGCAGGATAACGAGGCCCGGTTCTGCCGCGGCGATGTCGTGCAGAGCCCGCAACTGGCGAAGCACGGCAGGGCGATCTGGGTCCACGCCGGGGATGAGCCAACCGATGAAGCGAGGGCGCCCGCGCGCGTTCTCGATGCTGGACATGACCCAGGCGATATCGCCGACAAACAGATACTCACGGGCCTGCGTGCGCGCATAGACGACGATGGTCCCCGGCGTATGGCCAGGCGCGGCGTGCGCCACCACGCCCGGCGATATGCGTTGCGGCGCCGCGAAATCATGCGTGCGGACGGTTTGCATAGCGGCGGGCATCAGCCCGCCGGTCTCGTTATCATGCATCGAGCGCAGTTGTTCGGCGGTGAGGCGCAGACGCGGCGCAATTGACTGAGGCTCGGGATGCCGCACCAGAGCGACGATGTGGTCGATGTGTTCGTGCGTGATGAGAATGTGTGCGGCCTGCGCCAAGGCGTCGAGCAGACGCCGATAGGCGTCCGCGGAAAAACTTCCCTTGCCGCTGGTCATTTCGCCGAGGCTGGCTTCATCCAGGGCGGCGTCGATCACCACCGCCCCGCCGGGGCCGGCGATCTGAAAGGCGGTGTAGGTCATGCGCACCGTGCCGTTAAAGGCGCCCGCTTCGGTGGCGAACGCAGGCGCATCGCTGACGCCCACGAACTCCACGTTGATCGCCGTCGGCAAAGCCTCGGCGGCATCGTCGGCGACGAGGGCGCGGTAGGCGGCAAGGTCGAACTCGCCTTCGGCGCGGGCCGGCGCTGCACCGTCCAACACGGCGTACCAAGCCAGGCCGGCCAAAGCCGCAAGCACGACGAGAAAACCGACCAGCCACTTCATGGCGCCATCCCCCAGGTGTCTTCGCGTGGGCCCGATAGCACAATCTTCATCCGTTCGGGCGGGTAGGGCTGCACCAGAGTCACCGCCTCTTCGGTCGGCGCTTCGAGCCAGGTGTCGATTTCCTCGCCGGTGAGCATGACGGGCATCGCCTCGGCGTGGATCGGGCCGGTGAGGGCGTTGGCCTCGGTGGTGAGGATCGCAAACAAGAGGTGCGTGCCGTCCTCTTTGCCGCGCACCCCGGTCCACGGGCGCCAGATGCCGGCAAAGCAGAACAGGGGGCGCGTCTCGCCCAGCGCGAACCAGTGCGCCACCTTGGGATGGGTGTCGGTGTATTCCACGAAGCTGGTGGCCGGCACGACACAGCGGAAGCGCGGCTGCTCCAGCCAGCCGCGCCAGTAGCTGGACTTGAGATTACGCACATTGGTGACAGGCCGCTTGCCCCCGCCGACGGGCGGGAAGCCCCAGCGCATCGTCACCACCTCGCGCAGGCCCTCCTTGGAGGTGGCCGCGACCGGCGCCAGCTGATCGGGAAAGATCGCCGGCAGCGGCGGCTGGTTCGCCGTCCGATCCCGCATAGCGCGCACATACGCCGTCAGCGCTTCGCGGCTCTTAGTCATGGAGTAAAGGTTGCACATTAGCCTTGGATGACCCTCGACTTTTGCGGAGAGACCGCCATGCCGACATACAAAGTCCGTCGTCGCGTCGATGCGTTCATCGACTACACCTCGGAAGTCGAGGCCGCCAACCCCCATGAGGCGGCGAAGCTCGCGGCCCGAATGGCCACCGCCTTGCCCTGGACGCGCGAGGGCCAACACGAGTTGGACGCGCAAGCGTTTCTAACACTTGACCCCGCCGGCAATGAGATTGCGGAATCTGAGCAGGGAGATTTCATCTGACAGGGCGTGGGGATGAGTGACGACGATCAGTGGCGTCTAGGCGCACGCGAAGAACGCGCGCCTTTTCAAAGCGAACCACAGAACGTTCGTGTTTGGACGGAATCATGGGTGCAGCGCTGGATGTATTGTCCGCGATGTGGCGGTCAGGGGCTGAGCAAATACTCAAACAACAATCCGGCCGCCGATTTCTGGTGCGGATCATGCCGCGAGGATTTCGAGCTAAAAAGCCAGAAGGGGCGATTTGGCGCGAGAGTCGTCGACGGCGCGTACACGACGATGAGTCAGCGGATTCGCGAGAAGCTGAACGCAAGCTTGCTTCTCTTGCAGTATGACCGAGAGAGCCTGCAGGTCCGCAATCTCGTTGCTGTGCCGAAGCACTTCTTCACTTTGGACGTGCTTGAGCAGCGCAAGCCGCTTGCGCCGACCGCCCGCCGTGCCGGTTGGATCGGCTGCAATATCCTGCTTAGCCAGGTTCCCGCCATTGGCAGAATTGCGATGGTTGAAGAACGACGCGCAAGAGCCAAGGAGCAGGTGCTAGAGCAGTGGCGACGGCTGTCGTTTTTGCATGACGAGGGCATGGCGGGGCGGGGCTGGTTGATCGAGGTAATGCACTGCGTCGAAATGATCGGGCGCGCCGAGTTCACGCTGGCTGAGGTGTATGCGTTCGAGGAGAGACTGGCTCGCAAGTATCCCGGCAACGCGCACGTTAGGCAGAAAATCCGTCAGCAGCTTCAGGTGTTGAGGGATGGGGGTTATCTTGAGTTTCGAGGCCGGGGGGTCTATCGGCTACGGCCTTTCGACGGCGGCGCCAGCTAACTTGACAACCGCATCGCGGGCATGCGGTGTCGCGCGCGATTTCTCGCCGTTCTCGACTCGCCGGAGCCAGTCCTTATGCACGCCTACCGTACCCACACTTGCGGCCAGCTGCGGCCGTCGGACGCCGGCAGAACCGTGCGCCTCTCCGGCTGGGTGCACAGAAAGCGCGACCATGGCGGGCTGCTGTTCATCGACCTGCGCGACAATGACGGCCTCACCCAGATCGTCATCGCCCCATC
>CAZHWA010000164.1:0-5613 GCA_964536175.1 uncultured Terricaulis sp.
CTGTTGGCCGCCGTCTCCGTGCTGATCATCGCCTGCCCCTGCGCGCTCGGGCTGGCGACGCCCATGTCGATCATGGTGGGCGTCGGGCGCGGCGCGCGCGCCGGGATCCTGATCAAGAATGCCGAGGCGCTGGAACGCTTCGAGGAAGTCGACACGCTGGTCATCGACAAGACCGGCACGCTGACGGAAGGCAAGCCGGCGGTGACCGCGCTGGTGACGCGCGAAGCCGATCAGGACGAAGTCTTGCGGCTGGCGGCCAGTCTCGAGCGCAGCAGCGAACATCCCCTGGCTGACGCCATCGTTCAAGCCGCCAACGAGCGCGGCTTGCCGCTGAGCGAGCCCTCAGACTTCGACTCCCCGGTCGGCAAGGGGGTCGTCGGCACTGTCGAGGGCAAGCGCATCGTCGCCGGCCGCGCCAGTTTTTTGAGCGAGCATGGCGTGGATGTGAGCACCCTCGAAGCCGACGCCGATCAGTTACGCGCCGACGGCGCAACAGCGATTTTTGTCGGCATCGACGGCAAGGCCGCGGGCGTGATCGCCATCGCCGATCCCATCAAGCCGACCTCGGCGCAAGCCGTGCGCGCGCTCAAGGCGCAGGCGGTGCGGCTGGTGATGATGACGGGCGACAACCGCGTAACGGCGCTGGCGGTCGCGCGCCAGCTCGGCATCGACGAAGTGGAAGCCGATGTGTTGCCGCAGGACAAAGCCGCCGTCGTCGAGAAGCTGCGCGCCAAGGGTCGCGTCGTCGCCATGGCCGGCGATGGCGTCAATGACGCGCCTGCTCTCGCCGCCGCCGATGTCGGCATCGCCATGGGCGCGGGCGCAGACGTGGCCATCGAAAGCGCGGGCGTGACGCTCTTGCGCGGCGACCTGATGGACTTGGTGCGGGCGCGCAGGCTCTCCGAAACGGTGATGCGCAACATCCGCCAGAACCTCTTCTTCGCCTTCATCTACAACGCGGCGGGCGTGCTCTATCCCGTTTTCGGCATCCTGTTATCGCCGCAGATCGCGGCGGGCGCCATGGCGCTATCTTCCGTCAGCGTCATCGCCAACGCGCTGCGGCTGCGCACAACCAAGCTGCCAGAGTGACGACAGGACGACGCAGGCGCACTGGTTGCGAAGCGAATAATTTAGGCGGCCAATGTCGGGTTGACGCTCGCTCGAACGTCCTCAGTCTGGCGGCGGGAGGAGAGCGAGCGATGAAAGCCAGTGTTTCCGTTTGGACCGGCCGCGTACTGAGCGGCCTGTTCGCGTTGTTCATTCTGGGGGCCTCGGCCGCGCCGAAGCTGATGGGCATGCCCATCACCGATGAGATTATGGTCGGTCTCGGCTGGAATCCCGACTACGTACTGCCGATCGGCATCCTCGAAGTCGCCCTGACGCTACTCTACATCTATCGGCCGACGAGCGTGCTCGGCGCCGTGCTCTTCATGGGCCTGTTGGGCGGCGCGATGGCGACCAATTTGCGCGCCGACCAGCCGCTGTTCAGCCATACGATGTTCAGCCTCTATCTCGGCCTTGCCATGTGGGGCGGGCTGTGGCTGCGCGACGAAAAGCTGCGCGCACTGTTTCCATGGCGGCGCGGCTCCTAGACCCTACCCGGCGCCTCGCTTAGCATTGGCGCATGATGAGGGCTATCTTCTTCACGTGCGCGCTCCTGCTCGCAGCGCCCGCCATGGCGCAGACTGAACCGCGCTGGCAACCGGAAGAACATGACTTCATCGCGCGCGATGTGACGTTCGGCTCCGGCGAGCGGCTGAGCGAGGTGCGCATCCACTACGCAACGCTCGGCGCGCCGCACCGCAACGCGCATGGCGAGATCGACAATGCGGTGCTGCTGCTGCACGGCACGGGCGGCTCGGGCCGGCAGTTCCTGCAGCCGCACTTCGCGGACGAATTGTTCGGCCCAGGCCAACCGCTCGATATCGCGCGATACTGGATCGTCCTGGTCGACAATATCGGCCACGGGCGATCGTCTAAGCCCAGCGATGGCTTGGGCATGCGCTTTCCACAGTACGATTACGACGACATGGTCGAGCTACAGCATCGCCTGCTGACGGAAGGCCTGGGGCTGCAGCGGTTGCGGCTGATGCTCGGCACGTCGATGGGCTGCATGCACGGCTTTGTCTGGGGCGAGCGGTATCCCGAGTTCGCGCAGGCGATCATGCCGCTGGCTTGCCAGCCGATCGAGATCGCGGGCGCCAATCGCATGTGGCGTCAGGCGCTGATCGACGGCATCCGCAACGATCCGGCCTGGCTAAACGGCGATTATCAAACGCAGCCGGCCGCGGGCCTGCGCACGGCCGCATCGATCCTGTCGATTGTGGGCGCCGCGCCGCTTTATTTTCAGGCGCAATGGCCCACGCGCGACGCGGCAGCCGCCGAAGTGCGCGCACGCATCGCGCGCTACATGGCCAGCGCCGACGCCAACGACATGATCTATCAGTTCGAGAGCTCGCGGAACTACAACCCCTGGCCGGACATGGAGCGCATCACCGCGCACGTGATGTGGGTGAACTCGGCAGACGATGTCATCAATCCGAGCAATTTCACCTACCCGCAACAGGCGCTGGCGCGCATGGGACCGAACGCGCGTTTTCGGCTGATCGAAGAGAGCGCCGAAACGCACGGTCACGGCACGCATACCTGGGCGCGGTTCTGGAAGGACGACTTGATCGCGCTGCTGGCGCGGAGCGAGTAACGGTGCGGCGACGTCGCCCTTCGACAGGCTCAGGGTGACGCCAACGGAACAGCGAGCTCAAAATGAGCGTCATCCTGAGCCTGTCGAAGGATGACGCGGGCCGAGAAACAGATCACGAGGCACAGGTGTCGAGCATCATGGCTGCAGCCCTACTGCCTTAGTCCCCCGTTTGCGCTGTCGGATCGTAGGACGAGACGTGGTTCATGGCGATGAGCCAGCGGCCGCCAATTTTGCGCATCAGCCGCGTGTTGACGCCGACTTGCGGACGTTCGGGACGATCCAGGCGATAATTGCTGATCAACATGGCCGCGTCAGGCGCGAGCATTTCGATGCTTACGATGTCGAAGTGAAGAGCGCCGCGCCGCTCAGGAGCGCCGCCATAATCGCGGATGTAGTGATCGAGCGTGCCTTGCCAGCCGTCCTGGAAGCGGCCGCGCGAAATGAACACAACGCCCGGATTCCAGAAGCCGTCCATGTAGCCGTGGAAATCGCCGCGATTCCACGCCGCCTCCATGCGCGCAATGACGGCGCGGATTTCGGTGTCGGCGCGTTCGGTTTCGCCCTGCGTTGCGCACGCGGCCGCCGCGGCGGCCGTCAGCCCCATCAGGGATCGGCGTGCCAGCATGCTCCGTCCTCCTCCGGAAATCGCCTAAGCCTGCCTAGCGTTTGGCGTAGATTGGGCAAGGGCTGGCCGCTACCTCCGGGCCTTGTCCTTTGCGAGCCGGCCTGTTAGGTCCGCGCGCTCACGCGCTCGTGGCGGAATTGGTAGACGCACCAGCTTGAGGTGCTGGCGGGTAACACCGTGGAGGTTCGAGTCCTCTCGAGCGCACCAGCGACCTGATGCGAAAAGGGCCGGAGCGTTGCTCCGGCCCTCGCTGTTTGAGATGGGGCGCCTGTTACCTGGTGCCGATCTCGGAAATGTAGAGTTGCGCCGGCTGCAGCGAAGCATTGCCATAGGTGCCGACCCAGATGTCGTACTGGCCGCTTTGCGGGCTGTTGAAACGGATCAGCGGATTGAGGCCGTTGTTGCCGCCGTCATCGTCGCAGTACCATGAGCCGTCTGGCCCGTTGACGACCAGCGTCGTGTCCGCGGACGCATCTACCGAGATGAAGAGCTGATAGCCGCCTGAACGATAGTTGAGCCGGAGATCCGGCGCATTGGCGATGAAGCCGCGGCAGGACGAACTCAACGACTGGGCGTTGACGTTGCCGCCGGACTGAAGATTTACGACCTGCGGGTCAGGCTGGAAGCCAGCGCTTAGATTCAGCGTCCCGTAAGTGGGGTTCAGGCTGTAATTCTGCGCGACGGCAACCCCGGCCGTGGCCACACAAGCGGCGGCCGCGCCAGCGGCCAGGATGCGAGCGATTGGCGACATATGGATTTCCCCATGGTGAAACGCGCCGGCTCTGACGCGTGGTGCAGACCCTGACGTCCCGCGCCTGAGCGGAACATGAACTGACTGATAAGGTTTCGTCTAGTGAATTTTTGCCACGCCTAAGCAGCGGCGGCGTGGAATTCGTGCACGTCGGCAGGCTCGGTCACGGTAATACATAGCCGGTCGCCCTTGATGGTGATTTCGCCGCGAGCGATCGGATGACCATTGGCGAGAATCCAAAGCTGGTCGGTTTCGTTCGTGTCCAGGGGAATCACCGCCCCCCGCCCCATGCGCAGCAGCTGTTGCATGGGCATGCGGCTGCGGCCGAGAACGACCGCCAGTTCGATGTTGACGCGATGGACTTGGGTTTTGTCGGACACGCAAAGGCCCCATCTTTGATTCCCACAGTCGAGCCTGAAAGGATTGCGGGCGGGTGAACGAGACGGCGATCGGTTGGGCGCTCTCGCCCGGGCTTACGGCGTACGAACCGGCCGTGGCGGCGATGGAGGCGCGCGCGGCCGCCATCGCTTCGGACGAGGCGCGCGAACTCGTTTGGCTGTTGGAACATCCACCGCTCTATACAGCGGGCGTCAGCGCCAAACCGGGTGACCTGTTGGACCCGGCGCGGTTTCCGGTGTTCAAGACCGGCCGCGGCGGCCAATTCACCTATCACGGACCCGGCCAGCGGGTGGCGTATCTGATGCTGGACCTGCGCAGGCGCGGGCGCGACGTCACCCGCTTCGTCTCCGATCTGGAGCGCTGGCTGATCGGCGCCCTGGCGCGGTTCAACGTCAAGGGCGAAGTGCGCGAGGGCCGCGTCGGCGTCTGGGTGGAGCGAAAAGGGCCCGGCTGGTCGCGCGAAGACAAGATCGCGGCGATCGGCGTGCGCCTGCGCAAGTGGGTGAGCTATCACGGCATCGCCTTCAACGTGGAGCCCGAGCTCGAGCATTTCTCCGGGATCACGCCGTGCGGCATTTCCGGGCCGCAGTTCGGAGTGACCAGCCTGGTCGATCTCGGCCTGCCGGTGACGATGAGCGATGCGGACGCTGCGCTGCGCGCCTCGTTTCATGACGTGTTCGGCCCTACCGAGGACGCCGCGCCGCCGGTGTAAGGCGCGCCTCCGCCATTTGGGGTAGTGCGCCTGTCGGAATTGCATCGACACCGGCGCAGGGCGCATGTTCGGAGCATGCAAGAGAGTCGCGCGATGACCCCCGCCGATCGCACTGCGAAGCGCCTCAGCCATGACGAATGGCGCGCCCGCTATGACGCGATCGAGCTGCTGCGCCCAGCGCAGCCACAGGATCGGCGCGCGCGGCTCACCGGCCCGGCTGCGGACCGCGTCGCTGTGCGCGTTTAAGAAACCTCTGGTCTCATTGCTAAGGGCGCCCAACGCGGGCGCCTTTTTTTTTGGCCCCAGCCGCTTTGTCGCACTTGCAAGTCATTCGCAAGAAGCGTAGCTGCGTCTGCATCGCAAGTGCATTTTGAGGGGGGGACCGGCGTGGGGCAACGGCGGACGACGAAGCGCAATATGCTGTT
>CAZHWA010000165.1:0-5591 GCA_964536175.1 uncultured Terricaulis sp.
GCGCGCGCGCCGTGGCCGTGCTACGCCAACAGCGCAGCGGCGGCGCGTTCGCCGCTTTCGACCGCGCCATTCATGAAGCCCATGAAGTCGACGCTGGTGTGCTCGCCTGCAAAATGAATGCGCCCATCCGCCGAGGGCGTCGCAGTGTGTTCGAGCAAGGTCGTGTACTGGCCCACGCGCGGCGTCGAATAGGAGCCGAGCGCAAACGGCTGATGCGCCCAGACCATGAATGCGGTCTTGGTTTCGTCCAGCGCCTGCGCGCTCTCGGGCGACAGCGCGGCGAGACCGGCGCGCATCGCCTCCAGCGCGGAGGCGCGATCCTGCTGACCCTGCAGAAAATTGGTGAGGATGCCGCGTTCGCCGGCCTGGCCACGGCTGGTCTCCCAAATGAGCTGCGCACGATCGGTATAGAAGGCGCCGGCAGACGGCGCCGGCCACGCGGTGCTTCTCCACGGTCGCGCCCGCGTCGACACCATCAGCTTGGAATTGTCGCCGTATCCCAAGTCGCGAATGGCGCGCAGCTTCTCGGCGCCAAGTCCCAGCGCATCGAGCCCGCCCACCGCCCGCAGTTTCGTGAACGGCGTGGCCAAGATGACGTGCGTGTGTGCGCGCTCGACCCGCCCTTGCGGCGTCTCGAACGCGAGCGATACGCCTGCATCGGCGCCAGAGAGGTGGATGAGGGCGTGGCGCATGCGCCGCTCGACGCCGCCAAGCCCGCCCGCCAGCGCCTCCGGCAGCGATGAGGACCCGCCGGCGATGCGAAACGCTTCGTCGCTATCGCCGAACATGTGGAAACCGCGTTCGGTCTCGACGCCGATGAAATCGATCAGATTGAGGGAGGATTGCTCGCTCGTCGGCAAGCCGTATTCGCCGCGATAAGCGAGATCCAGCAGTTCGATCGCCCATTGCGGCGCCAGATTGCCGAGGCGCGTGAGATAGTCGCGCAGCGGCGTCGCGTCGAGCGCGCGCGCGTGCTGCGTCCAATTCTCCTCCGCATCGAGCAAGGCTGCCTGTTCCTCGCCGATGCGGCGCGCGAGTTGGGCAAACGCGCCGCGCCCGCTGCGCGGGTCGATCATGTCGCGCTGCGTGCGTAGGCGCCCACCGATGTGGTAGAATTCCTCGCCGTCCTCGGGCGCGACGCGCTGAATCTCCACCCCGAGTTCGCTCGCCAGCGTGCGCAGCGCAAGGTGATTGCTGTCGATCAGCTCGCCGCCGAGTTCGCAAAATTGCCCGTCTTCGTTGAAGTCCCGCCGCGTGAACATGCGTCCGCCCAGCCGGTCGCTGGCTTCATAGAGCGTCACATGCTGGCCGGCCCGCGACAGCCGATACGCGGCAGTGAGGCCCGCCACGCCGCCGCCAACAATCGCGACATCGCGTTGACCCCCCCGCACGCCAGCACACGCAGCGAGCGCTGCGGTCATGACCAGGAAATGCCGTCGCGACAGCGCGCGCGGCGCGGTTGCGCCCAGATCGCGCAACGTTCGCCGAAGCCTCGCAAACAGCGGTGTGCGCGCCATGGCCTCCCCCTGCGATGCGTACGGGGCGCCGTCCTAGATTTTTGCGCGCCCTCGCCCGCCCTTCTCGACGAATTCACGCAGCATTTGCGATGGACGGAATGTCACCACCCGGCGCGGCGTGATTGGCACTTCTTCGCCGGTCTTGGGATTGCGTCCGATGCGCTGGCGCTTGGCGCGAACGTTGAAATTGCCGAAGCGCGACAGCTTAACCATTTCGCCAGCGACCAGCCTCTCTTCGATCATCTCGAGCATGCGCGTGAGCAGCCGGTTTGCATCGCTGCGCTGCATGTCGGCGCGCCGCGCAAGCGCTTCCACCAGGTCGGCCCGGGTGATCGTCTTGTTCGCCATGGAGCCCCCTCCCTCGCGTTCGCGCGTAGGCCGGGAAAAGCTATGCGTCTCCTAGGCTTAGGTCAAATATTGCAGGGTCTTCACATCCGCACCAGCGCGGCCCCCCAAGTGAGCCCGCCGCCGAGCGCTTCCAGCAGCACCAGATCCCCGGGTTTGACGCGCCCGTCGCGCACCGCCGTCTCCAGCGCCAGCGGCACAGAAGCGGCGGAGGTGTTGCCGTGCAGCGCGATGGTCGACACGATTTTGTCCACCGGCACGTTCAGCCGCCGCGCCACGCCGTCGAGGATGCGCTGGTTGGCCTGGTGCGGCACGAACCAATCCACTTTCTCGATCGATACGCCTGCGCGCGCGCAGGCTTCCAGCATGGCGCCGGAGATGTGCTCCACGGCCTGGCGAAACACGGCATTGCCGACCATGCGCACTTTGCCGACCGTCTGCGTGCTCGACGGCCCCCCGTCGACATACAGCAGATCGTGCATGCGCCCGTCAGTTCGCAAATAGCTGGAGATGACGCCACGTCCGCCGGCCTCGGCTTCGGTTTGCGCTTCCAGCACCACTGCGCCCGCGCCATCCCCGAACAAGACGCAGGTGGCGCGGTCCTGCCAATCGACGATGCGCGAGAACGTCTCCGCGCCGATGACCAGCGCCGTCTTTGCTTGGCCCCTGGCCAGAAAACTATCGGCGGTCGCCAGCGCGAACACAAAGCCGGAGCAGACGGCCTGCAGATCGAAGGCGGCGCCATGGTGGACGCCCAGCTGCGCCTGCACGCGCGCCGCCGTCGCGGGAAAAGTGAGATCGGGCGTTGCGGTCGCCACGATGATGAGGTCGATGTCCTTGGCTTCTCGTCCGGCGTTCTTCATCGCCGCGGCAGCGGCGGCGATGGACAGGTCGGACGTGGTCTGGCCGTCGGCGGCGATATGGCGCTGCCGTATGCCGGTGCGTTCGAGGATCCACGCATCGCTGGTGTCGACGCTGCGCGACAGCTCCTCATTGGTCAGGACGCGGTCCGGCAGGTACGCGCCAACGCCGAGCAGCACCGCGCGCAGGGCCATCAGCCCGCGTCTCCAACCTTTGCAGCGGTGGGCGCATGCGCGAGACGGGCGAGGTTGCGCTCTATTTCTTCACGATAATGGCTGCGCGCCAGCTTTTCGGCGACGCCGATCGCCGCTGCATAGCCGCGCCCGGTGGCGCTGCCATGGCTTTTGACGACCAGCCCGTTGAGTCCGAGAAACAGGGCGCCGTTGAAGGTTCCAGGATCCATTCGCGTGCGCAATTGCTTCAAGGCCGGGTAAGCGATCAGCGCGCCCAATCGCGCCAATGCGCCGCCAGTGAGTGCGTCCCGGAGCAACTTTGCCACGAGGCGGGCGGTTCCTTCGCCGGTCTTGAGTGCGATATTGCCGGTGAAGCCGTCCGTGACCACGACGTCGACGGTGCCCTTGGCGATGTCGTCGCCTTCGACAAATCCGTGAAAGTTGAGATCGAGTCCGGTCTCCCGAATCAGTCGCGCCGCCGCGCGGATTTCTTCATGCCCTTTTTGGTCCTCGGCGCCGACATTGAGTAAACCGACGCTCGGCCGCTCTTTTCCGGAGACGGCGCGCTGAACCGCCTCGCCCATGATCGCAAACTCGACCAGTTGCTCGGCGTCGGCCTGAACATTGGCGCCCACATCCAGCATCACAGTGTAGTCGCCTTTCATGGTCGGCCAGCGCGTGGCGAGTGCGGGCCGATCTACTCCAGCCATCATGCGCAAGCGAAACATGGCGATAGCCATCAGTGCGCCGGTGTTGCCGGCCGAGACGACGGCGTGGGCCTCGCCGTTCTCCACCGACTGGATCGCGTTCCACAGGCTCGATCCTTTGCCTTGCCGAAGCGCTTGGCTTGGCTTGACCTCCATACCGATGACTTTCTCGGCATCGCGCACATCTGAGACGGCCTTCGCGTGCGGATAGCGTTCGAGCAGAGCGTTCAGTCGAGACGCCTCACCGTGAATCAAGAAGCGGACGTCGGGGCTGCGCTGCGCGGCGATCGCCACCCCCTCGACAACGACGTCCGGCGCATGATCGCCGCCCATCCCATCGATCGAAAGAACGAGATTCTTCGGCATTGAGTACGAACGTCCTGCCTTCCCTTGCGGCGCCGGACCATAGGGCTCGGGCCAGCCAAAGCCAAACGCAGCCCTGCCTATGGCGCAGGCCACCCCTCGATCGAAAGCAAGGCGCTAATGGGCGCGTCAGCCTGGCGCCTAGCAAGCGCAAAAACATGCTCGGCGAGAACCGGCGCATATGCATGCGCGCTATCCGCGAACACACTGCGGCCCAGCGCCGCCGCCAGGCCCGTCCGGTCCTCAGCGCGGATCGCTGGGCCATAGGCTTCCAGGCGGCCGTAGAAGGCGCCCGCCAAGCGCCGCATGCGCTTTGGCACCGCAAGATCGCCAACTCCAGCCTCGCGCAACCCCGCGTCGACCGCCTTGAAGAACTTGTCGGTGAATTCCTGCGCCAAAGACAAGGCGCTTGCGTCTCGCTCAAGCCGGATCAAGGCGAGCGTCCCGTAGAGCGCCATCGCTTCGAATCGGCCCTCGAGTGTGTCCGGAATGCGGCTTGCAGCAAACAGCGTCGGTCGACGGCTGGCGGCGGTGACCGCGGCGAGCAAGCGTTCCGCATCCTGAGCCGCGCGAGACGGTTGAAACGGCCAAATTGCCATACCCGGCCTGTACTCTCCCCTTGCCCACGCGGGCGCTGCGCCTTACCCGTGGGCCAGATTTTGGGCCGCCCACGAGGTCTTGAGAATGAACTTGTTGCGTCTCTCCGCAGCGGCGATCGCGCTCGGCGCGGCGGTCGCCTGTGCGCCAGTGCAGACCTACAGCGGGTTCTTGCCCGAGCGCAACGATGTGCAGATTCCCGACCCGCAGCCCGGCGTCGACACGCGGGCGACCGTGCAGCAGCGTTTCGGTACGCCATCGACCACGGCGGTGTTCGACCAGACGGCATGGTATTACGTGAGTTCCGTACAGGAACGGCTGGCGTTCTATTCTCCGGACACGATCGAGCGGCGGGTAATGGTGGTGCGCTTCGATGGCGACACGGTGTCTTCGGTTGAGAAGTTTGGCTTAGAGCGTGGCCGTCTCGTTGCGTACAATGACGAGACGACGCCAACCCGGGGACGCGAGCTCGGCATCCTTGAGCAATTGCTGGGCAATGTCGGCGCAGCCTCTCCCATTCGCAACGAAGAAGAAGATCAGGGCCCACGGCGTCGCTGAGCTTCAGAGCAAGCAGAACAAAAAACGCCCCGGCCTGTCAGCCGGGGCGTTTGCTTTGCACGTCGGTGTCAATTCCAGTGCGCCAGCACCGCCAGCAACAACAGCGCGACGATGTTGGTGATTTTGATCATCGGATTCACCGCGGGACCGGCCGTGTCCTTGTAGGGATCGCCGACCGTATCGCCCGTCACCGCCGCCTTGTGCGCTTCGGAGCCCTTGCCGCCGTGATGGCCCTCTTCAATGAGCTTCTTGGCGTTGTCCCAGGCGCCGCCGCCGGAGGTCATGGAAATAGCGACGAAGAGGCCGGTTACGATGACGCCTACCAACAGGGCGCCCAGCGCGGCCAACGCATTGCTCTGACCCGCTATCGCATAAACGACCACGAACAGAACGATCGGCGCCAGCACCGGCAGCATCGACGGCACGATCATTTCCTTGATCGCAGCGCGCGTGAGCAGATCCACGGCGCG
>CAZHWA010000166.1:0-5589 GCA_964536175.1 uncultured Terricaulis sp.
GTCACCGTGCAGCTCACCTCGAAGAGGTGGGCGCCGGGGTTCGCCGGGCGGATGCGGTATTCGACCGCAGGCGGCGGACGGTCATGGAGCGCCGACGCGGCGGCGGACAAGCGGGTGGAACGGGCGGACATCGGCAGGCTCCGGCGGAACTCGTCTGGAAGAGTTCCAATCGTAACCGCATGGCCGGGCGCCGGGGAGGCGACAGAGGTCGGCAGCGATCTCCCGGCGCCCAAAGGCGAACGCCCGGCGTGACGGCCGCGATCCGCGGATACCCGTCATCCCCATGGATCGATTACCGTGCGCATCACGCGAACGACTGATAGGTTCCTTCGAACTCGATGATGATCGACCGGAGTCCGCTCAGATCGAGCTCACTGTTGTACTCCCGGGGAATTCGGATTGACCACTGACAGAACGGCCCGATCATTTGTCGCTGCGCGTCCAGGAACCCGCCGGTCAGCACGGGCGCTGGTGTCGCCGCTGGTGCGCTGGTAACGGTGCCCGTCTCGGGTCTTGCTGCGGCCGCCGCACCTGCCGAAATTGTCGTGCCGTCGGGGGAGAGCGCACGTGCATCGTAGCGGTACTCGTGATGCACTTTTTGATGATTGACGGTGACCGGCACGTCGCTGGCGGTCACGATCGTCTCTACGCCGGGATGCGTAAACTGAATCACGTGAATGTTGTCCTTGGTCGTCATCCCGAGCGCGCACGCTCGAATGGCGGAGAGGCGGACGTTGGCCATTCCCGGGAAGTGTGTATGGTCGGTGTTGGTGTCCTTTCGCGCCGGAAGAATCGACACCAGCCCCTCGTTGCCGTTCATCAGCGTTGCGAACAGCAGGGGGTTCCGCGCTTTTGTGAACTCGATTCGGCAGGAGTTGCCCATGGGGACAAAAGCTTGAATGGTCGAAAGCCGCTTGTTCTCCTCTTTCAGTCGTCCGACGATGAAGTCGATCAACGCGGCTCTGAACGCGGTCGAGTTGATGTTGTCGGGCCGCTGCGAGCCAGCCATCAACTGCCGAAGCACGTCGACGAACACATCCTTGTTGCTCAAGGTGTGCATCGTGAATGCGCGGCTCGCCAGGTACAGCGTCTCCACACACTGCTCGCGCGCGTGACGCCACAACGCGCTGCTGAACGCGGCCATCTGCGGCAGGCTGAGACCGGCCTGACTGACCCGCCAACTTTCGGTCTTGTTCTTGGCCGACCTTATGGCATCCGCCTGCGATCGCAGGTAGCACAATTCGGTAAGCGCGTCGTTGTACTCGGCAATCTTGGCATTCCGCGTCGCGACCAGTTCGATGTAGTGCGCCAGATCGTCGCTTAATTTCTTCGCTGTCGGACACTTGCTGAAGAATTCGGCGCAGATCGCATCAACCTGCCTGCGCGTCGCCATCAGGCGGCCTTGCTCGGTTCCGTCGGCGCTGATCAGTCCGTCACTGGCCTGTTTCAATCCGGTGAAGTCGGTGACTTCATTGGACAAGGACAGCACCTGACGGCTGAGATACGAACGATTCACCGTGGTGCCGTTGTCGGTCGCGATCTCGTTGGCAGTCTTCGAGATCAAATCGCCGGCCTGGCTTGCAACGAGCGGTATCGCGAAGGCTGGCGCCTCAGGGTTGATGAAGGCCAACTGACCGATGGCGGACAACAGGGCTGCGGGCGTAAGGCCTGTGCCGAGCGTGACTTCATTTTCAAAATCGGTGAATTTCTTGATCAAGTGCACCGAGCCCTCGGCGCGGTTCGCCTCGAACTGCTGAACGGACTTCAGGGCCGCATTGACCTTGGCGACGCTGTCGGCTACGTCCGCCTCGAGCGCCGTCAATGTGCGGCTCTGACTCCCCGAGAGGTTGCCGAGAAAGCCGGCTCGCTCCTGCGCGTTCTTCAGCGCGCCTGCCAAGGCGCCGTGCGTCTGCTCTATGGCGCTGTATTCTGCGACCACCTCGGTCAGATCCGGCTGATAGCGGTCGATCGACCCAAGCGCGACGAAATCATGATCGTGCCCGAACAGGTTCCGCCCCTGTCGAAGCGACTCCAGCGTCATCGTCGCCGCTGCAGCAAGGTCGGCCTCTTTGCGCTCCGTAGCCATCCGGACAATCCATGACAGGGTTGCCTGCAGGCTGCCGACCGCTTCGCGAGTCTCGTTGGTGTTCGCATGAACGTTCGTGAAGAGAAAACGTTCGCGGCAACGCTCGAAGACCATGGGCAGAAGATCCCCGCTCAGTTGCAACGCAAGCGATCTGTCATCGACGATCGACCAGCAGCCGGGATAGTTTGACGCGGGACTGATGCCTACACGTGTGGGCGGCGTCGCAACGGGCCTGGCGCCTTGCGCAGGGCGATTGGTATTGTTGGCGCCGACCTGCCCGCTTTGCCCCGGACCATATCCGCGCCCTCGGATGTCCAAGCCGCCATTGACGGCGCCATACCGGGGATCTACGGGTGCGGGCCCGCCTGGTGTTCCCGCTTTTCCGAACGTCTGCTCCGCCGGCAGCGCTTGCCCATCTGCCCCGTTCGCATCGATGGGAGTATGAATCTCATTCCACGAGCCCCACACTTTGGCGCGAGTCCACACTGCCCAGATATTCGCGATCGCTCCTTCGAAGGCCGTCTGCTCGGCCTCCACGCGAATGATCTGGTACGTCTTCGGGTCGACGGATGGAACTGCCGGCGGGCGGAGCGCGCCAATGGCAATCGTGCCAGGGCTGCCGGCAACTCCGCCGTAACCCGGAAGTCCGCAGGCACCGCCGCCGCCGCTGTCGGCGCCGTTCTGGTGCCCATCCGGATCCCTGCCGCCCATGAAAGCGAGGAAATTGGGCTTGTAGCGCAGGGAGTCCATTTTCGGCGTACCGCCGTTTCCACCGTTGCCGCCGATTCCGGGTGATGCTCCGTTGCCGCCGATGCCACCCGCAACCGACAGGCTCATGCCTGACATCGGAAAATCAAAGCCCAGAAAATTCAGCGAAATGGTTCCGCCGTCGCCACCTGCCCCGCCGTTTCCACCGTGACCGCCACAGCCTCCAGCGCCCCCACGTGCCGACTCCGAATCGTTGTCATCCAGGTTGTCGATCCCGTTTCCGCCGCATCCGCCAGGCTGGCCCTTCCCTCCGTTGCCGCCGAGGCCCCCACTGGCATCGAGGACCAGCTGCGGTCCCCGAACCAGTCGATCGCACCAGATCGTGATCGAGCCCCCCTCGCCCCCCTTGCCACCATCCCCGCCCGGTTGACCGTTCGACCCAACGCCTCCTTCGTGCCGCCCTGGTTGTCCGTCCTGTCCCGCGGTCGCCGCCATTGGTTCTGTGCCGGCGGTCGTCTGGCCTCCGCTGCACCCATCCTTGCCACGACAACCGCTTACATCGATTCCCCCGTAATTGCCTGGGTTCAATGGGTCGGGCAGGAACTCCAGGCGCCGGCAGACGATCGTTACCTGCCGTCCGGGCAAGGTGATCACGCCTTCAACCACCACCTCGTCGCCATAGACCGTCAGATTGGTGGTCGCCGCAACGGTCCTCTCGTTCAGGACGTGACGCCTTGCCGTCAGCACCTGCTGCATCGCGACTGAATCGCCCGCCGCCGCGGGAACCAGAATCTCCGAATAGTAGGGGTCGAAAGGCGTTTCGCTGGTGGATGCAGGCGAAGTGCATTCGGTCGTGTTCATGACGTTTCACCTCGATTCGACCGCGCCGTTCTGGAACAGAAAGGTCAATTCCTTTGCGATTGCGGCGCGCAGCGCCGCGATGGGTGCACAGGCGCCATCCGCGATCTGTTCAATCGCCAGCGGGTCGGCCGCCGCCGCACGGCTGTCTTCGCCATTCAGGATCGAGCGGGTTCGCAGCGCATACGCGTCGAGGGTTTGCAGCAGCGTCGATGCGAGGTTCTGCAGTTCCTGCGGATCCAGCTTGGACTTCACCAACTGTTTCGTGAAGTCGTCCAGTTTGCTCGCCAAATCACGATCGAACGCGGCATCGAGTGCCTTGCGGACGCTCTTCCCGAGCAGGGCGTCGACCTCGCTGAACAGCCGTGACTTCGACGAGCGCCAGAACTCTGCGAGATCCTGCCCGTTGGCCAACGCGCTTGCGGCGGTCTTGAAGCTCTGTTCATATGCGCCGCTACGGTCCGAGGCGGCTGCAAGTCCGTTCTCTGCCAGGGCGATGACGCTGTCCAGTCGGTCCGACACGCTCTTGAGACGGCTGATGTCCCGTTCCAGCTTGGACACTTTCCGTGTCGCCTCGTCGCGCTGAGCGGCCGTCAGGTCGGGACCTTGCAATTCGATGCGGAGGCCGTCGAGTTCTGTCGTCCGATCATGGATCAGCTGCTCGCTGCGGGCCTTGTTGTCGCGCCTTTTCGCGAGCTCCGTCTCCATGTTCGCCCGAGCCTGTTCAATCAGATCACCCGCCTCATCCGTGCCGGCGCGCTCGATCAACTGCTTCGTCTGCGTGCTCATCGTGATCGGCTCGACGATGCCGCCTGCGGCGATGGCATGCAGACGCTCGGCAATCTGCTCAGACAGGCCGGTCAGCGCGCTGCCGAGCAGTGACAGACAGGCGATCTCGGCGCGATCTTCCAGGCGCACTCCCTGGAGGCGCGAATCGAGCGTTGCGCGGGCCGCGCGAATACTCTCTCGAAGGGCATCGGCTGCCGCGCCGATCCGATCGGGATCATATTCGGCCGCCGGACTGGTAGCCTCTTCCCACTCGGCCAATCGCTTTTCCAGACCTCGATCAATCGACTTGAAGTCCGCTTCCAAGCCTGCCCCGAAACGTTCGAGCGTGGGGGCTCCGAATTCGTAGGCGTCGGACGCCGTCTCACGTGCGCTCGCCCAGTAGTCGCCGAGATCCAGGCTGAACTTGGCGGCCCGCTCGACCAGCCTGCGATTCGGTCCCGGGATTTCTTCGCGCTTGGCAGGCTTGTACCCCTCCGCTTTGGGGTCTCTCGACATGGAGTGATCGTAGAAGTGTTGGGCGTCCGAGGTGAAGGAATGCGCGATATCTGCCAGATGTCGGGCGCCAGGCGACTCGTGCTCGATCGGCCGTACTGCCACTCGCTCCAGTGCCATGGCTGCATCCCTCCTCTTCCCAGGTTCGGTTGGTGCTTACGGCGGCCTATGCGTGAATACGTCGTCGTCGATCGACCAACGACGTGCCCCGGCTTGTGTCCGCCCGCATACGGGCCTGTAACATTCTAGACACTACAGGAAAGACTCGCCCGCTGCCGCCAAGGGGCACGCTTGGGTTCCTTCACCGCACCGAACCTGTGGTTGCTGGCGAAGTGTCGCCGCATGTGGTTCGACTGGAGGGTCGGATGGTCGGTCGCGCCGACCCATTCGCACTTCCTGAGGCATGAGGAGCGCGCGGAGCTGGACACCTCGCATCCGGATGAGAGCTGGTGGAGGGCCGAGCGGCAGGTGAAGACCTTCCGCAACGGCACTGCATGGGCCGACGTTCATCCGCACCTGCCCGAACGTGGCAGCGGTGTACGTCAGGTCGTGGGTTGGAAGGCGACGCCGTATCGAAGTCGAGGCCCTGCCTTGTTTCGACACCGTTGCGAAGATGCGAGCGCAAGATCGCACGAGCGCAATATCGCCTGGCACCC
>CAZHWA010000167.1:0-5571 GCA_964536175.1 uncultured Terricaulis sp.
CCGCCGGCGCCCCGCCGGGGTGAGTCTAGCGCTCGATGCCGAGGTCGGCGATCAGCAGCGACTTGAAGTTGTCGTCGTTGCGGACGAACAGGCGCCTGAAGAACTGAGCGATCGACTTCAACATCTTGGCCTCACCCGGCGCGTTCTACGTTTGGGACGGCGCAATGGTTTCATGCACGCCTGAATCCAAGATGAGATCGATTCGGCGTTTCGGATGCCTTGACGGCAAACTCAATTCCGGTGTGGCGGCGGAAGCACGCTTTCGCGCCGCAGGCGTGGGCGGAGGCGGGTTGCGGAGAGTTCACGGCGGGGCAAGCGCAGCAGAAACGCGCCGTTAACCATGGCGGGCGTCCATGGGCGCTGGCCCGGCAGAATTTGCCGGGCGGGAGGCTCCCATGAACGGCGCTGAAGTGCTGGACCTCGGCCGCGAGGCGATCTGGGTGACGGTGCTGGTGGCGGCCGGGCCGATGATTGTCGGGCTGGTGGTCGGTCTTGTCGTGTCGCTGCTGCAGACGCTGACGCAAATCCAGGAACAGACGCTCGTCTTCGTGCCGAAGATCCTGTCGATCTTCTTCGCCATCTTGCTGTTCCTGCCGATCATGGGCGGCCTGTTGGGCGGCTTCATGCAGGACGTGTTTCAGCGCATCGCGGCGTTTTGAATGAGAGCGAATAGCCAATGGCGAATAGCGCATAGGGGGCGGTCGCGCTCTTCGCTAGCCATGCGCTCACGCGTCTTCGCGCAGCGACCTCCGTACGGCGTCTGTGATGAACGCCGATCGCGAACGGCCCGTCTCTTCGACGCGCCGATTGAGACGTTCAAGCAGACCCTCGTCCATCGTGACGTTGATGCGCACAGCTTTCGTGGGCGCGACCGCCGTGACGAGTTGCACTTTGGTCCCGGGCGTCATCAGCGACGAAATCGTCTCTACCGGTTCTTGCTTGGGCAGCGCTTCACCCGCCTCAACGCGCGCTTCCAAAATCAATTCGAGCGCTTCCCGCGCGTTGAACCACGCTTCTTTGAAATCGTCACCTTCGGCGATCGCGCCGGGGATGCCCGGAAACGTCACGGTGTACCCGCCTTCCGGTTGCTCCTCGAACGCGGCGGCGTAACTCACTTCCTTCATCGCCTGCCCTCCTTGGCCCTGGCGGTGTGCGCGTCACTGCAAACTGACGCCCGTGTCCTTCTCGATCGCCTTCAAGGTCCCGCGCTTGAGGTCCTTCTTCGGATGTGGAACCGTCGTGTGCCGCTGGCCATCGGCGCTCGTCATCCGCACGTGGGAGCCACGCGTCCTGACCTGGCGCCAGCCAGCCGCTTCGAGCTTGGCGATCACGTCACGGCTCGACGACACACTTCCCCCAGAAGGTGTGTCTTAGAACACACCGACCTGCCGCGTCAAGTGAAAAGTGTGCCCTTGAACACACCTTTAGGGCGCCGCAGGAGCGCGCCATGAACCTGACGCTCTACGGCGTCGAGATCTGGGCGACGGCGCTGCTGTTTGCGCGCACCGGCGCGATGATCATGCTGCTGCCGGGCTTCGGCGAAACCGCGGTGCCGGCGCGCATCCGTCTCGCCTTTGCGCTGGCGCTCGCCATTTGCATCGGCCCGGCGCTGGCCGAGCGCGCGCCAGAACCGGCGGCAAGCGCCTGGGGCATGGCGTTTCAGGTCGCGACCGAAGTGCTGATCGGGGTGATGCTCGGGGGAGCGGCGCGCATTCTCATCTCCGCGACGGCGACGGCGGGTCAGATCATGGGGCTCGAGATCGGCATCGCCTTCGCCCAAACCGCCGATCCGACGGCGTCGCAATCGGGTCAGCTGATTGCCGTGTTTCTTAGCGTCATGGGCATTGCGCTGATTTTCGCCACCGGTCTCGATCACATGTTTCTGCAAGGCGTGGTCGGGTCGTACGAGGTCATTGCGCCGGGTGCGGCGGCGCCGGTGGGCGATGCGGCGCAGATTGCGCTCGATGCGGTGGCGACCTCATTCCGCGTCGGCTTTCAGATCGCCATGCCGGTGATCGCGGCGGGTCTGATTTTTCGCGTCGGGCTTGGCGTACTGTCGCGGCTCATTCCGCAAATCCAGGTGTTCTTCGTCGCGCTGCCGCTGCAAATCATGGGCGGGCTGGTTGTGATCGCATTGGGATTGTCGGCCGGCATGCTGGTCTGGCTCGACAGCCTCGAGCGCTACGCGACGTGGCTGCGATGATGAGCGTTGTCCGCCGCGCCGGTATCGCCGTCACCCTTCGACAGGCTCAGGGTGACGCGTTCTTCGTTCGGGCGGGGGCCGGAGGCGTCAGCCTGAGCTTGTCGAAGGCTGCGCGCCATGGCTGAGCAGGACGACGACGACAAGACCGAAGAGCCAACGCCGCGAAAACTGGAGAAGGCGCGCGAGAAGGGCGATGTCGTCTACACCCCGGAAGTGGGCGCTGCGCTCTCGTTGATTGCGGCCACCGGCATTGTCGCCTTCATGTCCGGACCGATCCTCGGAGAAATGACGAAGAGCTTCATCGGCTTCATCGCCATGCCGGATCAGTATGCGGTCGAGCCGGGCTCCCTGCGCGCCATCAGCGCCAACCTGGCGCTGCGCCTCATCGCCATCTTTGCACTGGTGGCGATTTTTCTGGCGCTTGCCGGCTTTGCCGCACGCTATGTGCAGGACCGGCCGACATTCACCGGCGAGCGGCTGACGCCGAAACTGGACAAGCTCAATCCGGTGCAGGGCTTCAAGCGCGTATTCGGCAAGCAGGCTGCCGCCGCGTTCCTGAAATCGCTGGCCAAGCTCATCGTCGTCGGCGCGGCGCTTGCCTGGGTGTTGTGGCCGCGCGACGGCGAGCTGGAAAACGTGTCGCTGCTCGATCCGCGCGCGCTGCTGCCGTTCATCAAGCAGCGTGTGGTGTCGATGCTGCTGGCGCTGGCGAGCGCGGCGGCGGCGATCGCTGCGATCGATTATGTGGCCACGCGTCAGTCCTACATGAAACGCATGCGCATGAGCCGGCGCGAGATCAGGGACGAGCTGAAGCAGAGCGACGGCGACCCGATGGTCAAGGCCAAGCTGAGGCAAATCCGCATCGAGCGCTCGCGCAGGCGCATGCTGGCCAACGTGCCGAATGCGAGCGTGGTCATCACCAACCCGACGCACTATGCCGTGGCGCTCAAATACGAGCAGGGCGAGACCCCGGCGCCGATCTGTCTCGCCAAGGGCGTCGATGCGGTGGCGCAACGAATCCGCGAGGTCGCGGAGGCGCACGACGTTCCCATTGTGGAAGACCCGCCGTTGGCGCGGGCGCTGTTTTCAGCGGCGGACGTGGATGAGCCGATTCCGAGGGAACATTACGAGGCGGTGGCCAAGGTGATCGGATTCGTCCTGCGTCTGGCGCGCCGGCGCGGGCGAAGCCGGCAGAATCGGTAGCGGAGAAGTGCGATGGCGGATGGATTTCGAGCTGCCGGGGTGAGTGCTCGAAAGCCCGAATCGGGCTCAATTGGCGCTGCATCAGGCGCGCCAATGACCGACCAAGTAGACCTTCCACCTCCGCGCAGCGGCGGGCGGCTCGATCCGCTGCAAATCCTGTTCTGGATTTCGGCGACCGTTGGCGTGTGCGCAGCGGGCGTTGCAATCACGGCGGGCCCCAGCGTCGGGCAGGCCGGGGCGGTGCTGCTGGTGCTGCTGGCCGCGGTGGGCATGGTGCTGTTCTTCTGGATGTCGCGCGGTGCAGGGCGCGCGCTCGGCGCATTTCCCGAGCGGGGCGCCATGGCCGCCGCCGCGCTCTTGTCCGGGCGCAACGAGTTCGCCTTGATCGATGCGCTCGATGAGGCCGCGTTGATCACCGACGCGCACCTCTCACCGATCGTCGCCAACTGCGCCTATATCGAACTTGCAGCGACAGCAGGCTACCTGGGCGACAGCGATCGTCCGCCGATGCTGAGCCGGCTGTTCGGCGCCGATCCGATGCTCTCGGCGCCGATGTTCCGCCTATCGAAGGCGGCGCAGCTCGGCGAAGCGCGGCGCGAGGACTTGCCGGCCACGACCGCGCTCACCGGCAAGCCCGTCCGCTACGAGGCGAGCGTGGGGCCGATGTCCGGCGGGCATGTGCTCTGGCGCCTGCGCGAGATCGGCGCGGCTGAGGCTGTGGCCGGCGGCGACGACGGCCGGCAGATCTTTCTCGACGACGCGCCGGTCGGCTTCTTCGCGGCCAAGAGCGACGGCACGATCGTCTACATGAACCGGTCGCTGCGTTCGGTGCTCGGCATGGGCGAGGACGCCGCGCTGCTGCGCGTGAAGGACTTCGTGAAAGAGGATGCGGGCCGGCTGCTGCGGCGCGAACGGCGCGGCTTTGGGCCGGCGCGGATGAAGATCACGCTGCGCGGCGTCGACGGCCAGGAGACGCAGGCTTCGGTGCTGTCTTTCGTGCCGCCGGACGAGATCGACGGGGCGGTGCGCGCCCTGGTGTTTTTCTCCGAGAGCGAAACGCCGGAGGCGCAGGCCGGCCCACGCGCCGCCAGCACCGAGGGCGTCGATGGCGTGTTCAGCCAGGCGCCGCTCGGCATCGCCGTTTTGGACGGCGCCGATCCGGCCTCGGCTGCGATCCTCGATTCCAACGGCGCGCTGATGGAGATGACGCTGGGGCGCGCCACGCCAAGCGCGCCCTTTTCCGACCTGTTCGAGGCGTCCGAAGGCCCCGCGGCGCTGGCCCAGCGCCTGCGCCAGGCGATCAACGATCCCATCGAGGTCATGCTGGCGACCAGCCCGCCCATGGCGGTGCACGTGCATTTTGCGCGTTGTCCCGACGGGCGCGGCATCGCTTATGTGCTCAACGTCTCCCAGCAGCGCGAACTGGAAACGCGGCTCGCGCAATCGGAAAAGATGCGCGAGATCGGCGAGTTGGCCGCGGGCGTTGCGCACGACTTCAACAACCTGCTGACGGTGGTGATGCAGACCTGCTCGTATCTGCTGCGCCGCCATCCGGTGGGCGATGCCGACTATCCGATGCTGAAGGAGATTTCCGATCACGCCACCACGGCCAAGGAGCTGTCGGAAATGCTGCGCGCCTATGCGCGCCAGCAGACCTTCGCGCGCGAAGTGTTCGATGTCGGCGATTTCATCGGCTCGCGCCAGGAACTGATCCGGCGCATCATGGGCGCTTCGATCCAGTACGAAATCCGCCACGGGCGCGATCTGCCGTACGTGAAGGTGGACAAGACGCAACTGGAGCGCGTGCTGGTCAATCTCGCCACCAATGCGCGCGACGCGATGACGCCGAAAGGCGCGCAATTGCCGAAGGACGGCAAGCTCACAGTGCGCACAGCCGCGGTGGATGCCGAATATGTGCGCGGCCTGGGCCACAACCCGATCGAGGACGGCAAGTATGCGATGATCGAGGTGGAAGACACCGGCGGCGGCATCAAGCCCGAGCATGCCGCGAAGATTTTCCGCCCGTATCATTCCACCAAGGAGGCCGGCAAAGGCACGGGGCTCGGCCTGGCCACCAGCTACGGCATCGTAAAGCAATCGGGCGGCTACATCTTCTTCACCTCGAAGCTCGGCCAAGGCACGACGTTCCGCATCTTCCTGCCGGA
>CAZHWA010000168.1:0-541 GCA_964536175.1 uncultured Terricaulis sp.
CGAAATAGGATCGACGGACGTTGAAGGCCGTTGCTTTTGCTCGGGTTGGTCCCGTTACAGGCCAAACAGCATAGTTGCGAATGACAACGCTGCTGAAGAGTTCGCCCTCGCCGCGTAAGCGGTGCGAGTGAATTCGCTCTCAAGTCCTCAGGTCTAGCAACCTCAGGCGGGGCTCCCCCGGCGGCCCGGCAACAGAACGCCGGGGACTCTCGTCCAAGCGTCAGGTGTCGGAACGGTAATCAGGCGCGGCCGACGCTCAAGTCACACCCTTCTGACACCCGACACACGAAGCATACACCGATTTTCCGTTGCATCGCAGGCGCTTGGAGAGTCGGCGCGCGCCCTTCGCGTCTCGCGCGAAGGCGTGGCGCCAATTGCAGCGCTTATCCACAGCAAGCGCGAACGTGTGCGCCGCCGGCGCGTTTCGCCTCGCAACGTTGGACGCATCGATCATTTCGCGCTCTGTGGATGAACAATTGACTGCCCGAAATGAGACAGTAAGGGTTGCGCGGGAGCAAAGGAGGGGCGGCCCATGGCCGAT
>CAZHWA010000168.1:551-5559 GCA_964536175.1 uncultured Terricaulis sp.
TGTGGATGAGCAATTGACTGGCCGAAATGAGCCGGTAAGGGTTTTGCACAAGAGCCAAGGAGGGGCGGCCGTGGCCGACGATATGATCGGGTATGAGCACTTGATGCAGGACGCGCTGCGCAGCGTCGTCCGCGCCGCACTTCAACAGGCGGCCAGCCCGCGCGGGCTGCCCGGCAAGCATCATTTCTACATTACATTCCGCACCCATGCGCCAGGCGTCATAATCCCGGATCATTTGCGCGCGCGCTATCCCGACGAAATGACGATCGTGCTCGAGCATCAATTCTGGGATCTCGAAGTCTATGCCGATCGCTTCCGCGTCATTTTGAAGTTCTCCGGCCAGCCGCATCCAATCACCATTCCGTTCACGGCGATCTCGCGCTTCTTCGATCCCAGCGTGAAGTTCGGGCTGCATTTCGAACATCACCACCACGACGAAACCCGCATGGCTTCCGGCGACGACGCCGGCCACCGCCCTGCGGCTCGCGAAACGGCGCCGCCTCAGACCGACGCGCCAGCGGCAAGCGACAATGCCGTCGTCAGCCTGGACGCGTTCCGGAAGAAGTAAGCGCCACGGTTCAAGGTGTGACCGCGCGACCTCCGGTCGCGCATTTCTGGAGTGGTGCGCACAAAGATGCGCGACCGGAGGTCGCGCGCTCCCATTTCCGATTAGCGCTTGTTCAAGAACATCAGCGCCCGCCGCGCCCGGTTGAGCGCTGTGACGGCAGAGCCGATCAGTACGATCCAGAGCGCGATGTGGATGATGCGGGCGATCATCACGCCTGTGTCGCCTGCCCAGAAAAGCGGCGTGGTCGCCGCGAAGAGCGCGGCCATTGTCATCACGAACATGCGGTGCGGCTTGGCCATCGGGCCGGAGAAATCCGCCGGCGCGCCGGCGGCGTGGCCGACTTCGCGCACGTAGGCCGTCATCACGGCGGCGACGGCGGCGGCCCAACCCAGCGAAGCGTCGGCGATGTCGAGCGCGGCGACGCAGTAGCCAGCGCCGACGAGGACGGCGACGTCAGCGAAGCGATCCGGAAGTTCGTTCCAGATCATGCCATCCTTCGAAGCCTTGCCGGCTTCGACCGCGACCATGCCGTCCATCATGTTGGCTAGGAGGCGCAGCTGACAGAAGAGCGCCGCGCCGAGGCAGAGGAGAACGCGGTCGCCGGCGCTTGTCGTTTGAGAGATCGCGTAAAAGCAGACGCCCGCCAGCGATGCCCAGACGATGGACGTGAACGAGATGAAGTTGGGCGAGACGCCGCTTTTCACCAGCACGCCGGTCAGCCACCTGGCCCAGCTATGCGAGCGTTGCGAGATCGGGCGGCGGTTTTCATCGACGGCCATGTGCGCCTCTCCAGAGCCGCAGAGTGTAGAGAATCGCATACGCGGTCGAGACCGTGAATGGCACGGCGATGGTGGCGGCGATTTCCGGCGTGCCGGCTAAAGTGTGCGCCGTGACCAGGATGGTCAGGATGCTGGTCGCGGTGACGATCGGCGGGACGATCAGCGCGGCGACCATGCGCCCGACACCTTCGTCGGACTGGGGCGCACGGCGGAATGCCGCGCTCATCCATTCGAGCGCTTTCTTCAGCACAAGCGTCAAAGAGCCCGAGATGGTCCCCTGGACCAATCCCGCAAGCAGCGCATCGGGCAGCGGATGAGCCCGGTTTGCGAACACGGCCCAAGCGCCCATCGTTGCGAAGCCGAACGCAACGTGCACCGCCGTATGCGACATCCAGCCTGTACGCGCCGCGTCAGTCATTGACGCCGTCTGCGGTTGCGGAGAAATGAGCGGCGCATGCTGCTGGACGGGTTCGCAATCGACATCAAGCCCCTGCAACTCGGCTTCGCCGCCGTTTTCGTTCTGCTCATCCTCGGCACCATCGCCGCCTTCATCTTGCCGGCCATGCAGCCGGGCAAATGGAGCGACCTCGGGCCGCGCATGCGTTCCTGGTGGGTGATCGCCATCCTGGTCGGCGGGGCGCTGCTGCTCGGCTGGCAGGCGACCGCGATCCTGTTCGCGTTCATCTCGTTTCTCGCGCTTAAGGAGTTTCTCACGCTGGCGCCGACGCGGAAGGAAGACCGCCTGATCGTGCTGCTGGCCTATCTCTCCGTGATCGTCAATTATGGGCTCATCTTCGCCGATGCGATCTTCGAGGACAGCTACAACGTCTATCTCGTCTTCATTCCGGTCTATGGCTTCCTGATCGCAGCGGCGGCGATGGCCTGGATCGGCCGCACCGAGGGCTATCTGGCGACGGCCGGCATCGTGCACTGGGGCACGATCGTGTGCGTCTATAACATCGGCTACATTGCCTTCCTGATGCGCACCCCGGACGCCGAAGCGCCGGCGGGCGCGGCGGGCCTGGTGTTTTTTCTGCTGTTCATCACGCAACTGAATGACGTGGCGCAATATTGCTGGGGCAAGGCGCTCGGGCGCACCAAGATCACGCCGCGCGTGTCGCCCAACAAGACCTGGGAAGGCGCCATCGGCGGCTGGCTGACGACCGCACTCGTGTTCTATTTCCTGGCCCCCTACTTCACCCCGCTTTCGCCGCTGCACGCAGCGATCATGGGCCTGCTCGTGCCAGTGGCGGGCTTCTTCGGCGACATCACCATGAGCGCCATCAAGCGCGATCTTGGCGTCAAGGACACCTCGCGGCTCATTCCCGGCCACGGCGGCGTCCTGGACCGGCTCGACAGCCTGACCTTTGCGGCGCCTGTGTACTTCCATCTGCTGGCGTATTTCGCGATCGAGCGGTTTTGATGCTGCAGATCATCCGCCGCTACGCGCTCATGCTCATCGTGCGACCGGTCGCGCGCCTCATGTTCGGGCTCGACGTGATCGGTCACGACAAGCTGCCCAAGGATGGCCCAGCCATCGTTGCCGCCAATCACAACAGCCACGTCGATACCGTCGTGCTGCTCTGCCTGTTTCCCTCGAAACTGCTGCCGAAGCTTCGGCCGGTTGCCGCGGCGGATCATTTCGACAAGGGCGGCTTCGGCTCCTGGTTCTCGCGCAACATCATCGGCATCATTCCGATCAAGCGCGGCGGAGCGGCCAAGGGCGAAGACGTGCTCTTAGGCGCCAAGCAGGCGCTGGAGCGCGGCGAGATCCTGGTGCTGTTTCCGGAAGGTTCGCGCGGGGCGCCGGAGGAGATGACGCGGTTCAAGACGGGCGTGGCGCGCCTGGTAGAGGCCTATCCGCAGGTGGCAGTGACGCCCGTCTATCTGCAGGGCGCCGGCCGTGCGCTGCCGAAGGACGCTAAGCTCCTGGTTCCGTTCAATTGCACTGCCGTGATCGGCGATCCGCTCACCTGGAACGGCTCGCATCACGGCTTCGTCGACGAGTTGCGCGCGCGCATCGAAGCGCTGAAAGCGCAGGCGCCGCCGCTGCGTTGGCAGTAACTAAAGCAACAATGTGTGGCGTCGCGCTTCGACAGGCTCAGCGTGACGCCAATTCAGGCGCAGCGCCATCAGCAGAGTCATCCTGAGCCTGTCGAAGGAGACGGGTCCGCCCCTGCCGGCGAGAACGGCGGCGCTCCATATTAGTCGCGCCGCACCGCCCGCACCGTGATCCGATCCCGCTCGCCTAGCACGCGTTCGCACAAGAGGCGCGCGATCTGGCTGTCATCGAAGAAGACGTGACCCTTGAGCGCGTCGAGCAGCGCTTTGGCGAGGTTGTCGAGATCGAGACTCGGGACCTCGCCGGCATACTCCATCGCCAGTTCGACCTCGAACTCGCCCCAGCGGGGGCGGACTTGAAACTCCTTGCGGAAGAACTCGTAGACCAGCGGCTTGTAATAGCGCGCCTGGGTGGTGATGCCGTCGATGGCGATTTCGACCCCGCTGGCGATCTCGCGCGCGCGCACTTTGCCGCGTCCGGTCCAGTCCTGGATCACGCGCGGCTCATCTTGCGACGCAGCGCATCGAGCATTCCAGCACGAAACGCGGGGCCATCGATCAACGCGCCAGTTTTCGTATAGAACGAGATGGCGCCGGCGCGATGTCCAAACCCGTGCGTATGCAAGGCGGCCCGGGCAGCGTCGGCAGCGTCCTCGCGCGCAACGAACAGGACGCGTTCGCCTACGCGTTCCTGCAGCATGGTTTCCAGTTCCCATTCAGTGCCGGCGGCGACTTCGGTAATGTCCACCACGATAACGTCTGCTGCGTGCATCAGCATCAGCACGACGTGCTGCCACCATCCGTCACTGGTGCGCACAGCGATCGCCTTGCGCTGGGTGCGCTCCATTTCGAGGTTGAGGCCGTAGCGGTCGATGAGCCGTCGCGCAAAGTTCCGGAAATCGCGCGCATCCTTCACCAGAATGGGGCCTGCCCGCGAGCGATCCGACAGGCGCGTGACCAAAGCGATCGGAATGTTGACGATACGCCAGACCAGCAAGAAGGGGTTGAACGAGAACCACGAGAAGAATGGCGCGATGATGGAGCGGCGAAAGTGCTTGTCGGCAAGAGTGAAAACATGACCGTAAGGCTTGAGCGAACGGCGCGACATACGCTCGATGCTCCGGCCGATCTCCGGATCGTTGAAGCGGCGCAACAGCAGCACGCGCGCAGGTTTCATGCGCCAGCCGAGCATGACGGTATAAAGCGGAAAAAGGAAAATCGTCGCGATGCCTGCATCGCCTGTGAGTCGGGCGCGTGCGTCATGCTTGGCGAAAAGTTCGGCGACGCCAGGCCGCGCGCGCATTTCGGCGACCAACGCAATAGACGCTGGGACGGTCATGTTGTCGACGGTCTCGAATGCGCGATCCACTTCGGCCTGCGTCACCAAGTCCTGTGCGACAGCTTGCGACCAGAGTTCTTGTTCGCGCTCGTCCGCGTTCCATGACAAGCCGAGCCAAAGCGCGACGCAGATGAGGCCCGCGAGGAGCACGCCGCGCCTGATCCAGGGCCAGACGCCAAAGAATAGCGCGTCGCCGCGGTCGAGATCGTTTGGCGTGATCCAGCCCGGTTCCGGCATTTCGTCGATAAACGACTCGATGCG
>CAZHWA010000169.1:0-5553 GCA_964536175.1 uncultured Terricaulis sp.
CGCACCTGTTTGCGCTGTCGATGGCCGACGATCCGCGCAAGGTCGACCCGCACGGCGAACGCAAGAGCATCTCGGCCGAGACCACCTTCTTCGAGGATGTGAGCGAAGTGGAGGAGCTGGAAGATATCCTCTGGCCGCTGTGCGAGAAGGTGGCCGCGCGGTGCCGCGCCAGCGAAACGGCCGGACTCACGCTGACGCTGAAGCTGAAGGATGCGCGCTTCAAGATCGTCACGCGCCGGCGGCAATTGCCAGAGCCGACGCTCTTGGCCTCACGCATCTTCACGCACGCGCGCGAACTTCTGAGCGCGGAGACGGACGGACGGACCAAGTACCGCCTGATTGGCGTCGGCCTCTCCGATTTCAGCGATGCGGCGAGCGCCGACAAGGGCGACATGCTCGACGCCGAAACCCCGAAATGGGCGGCGGCGGAAGCCGCAGTCGCCAAGGCGCGCGGCAAGTTCGGGCGCGATGCAGTGCGGACAGGGCGGGCGCTGAAGGCGGAGCGCGAGGATGACTAGCGTTTCGCGGCGTGAGGCGGGCGCTATCTTGTGCTCTGGTCTTTGCCTGTCAGCCGCCCCGTCCTATGCTTGGGTCTGCAACGAAATGAGGAGCGCAATGGGCCGGATCGATGCACGCTTGCAGGAGTTGGGAATCACGCTGCCGACGCCGCCGGCGCCGGTGGCGTCCTACGTGCCGTTCGTGATCGTCGGCAGTGTCGTTCACGTCTCAGGACAAGTTTCGGTCGATGCGTCTGGCGGCATTAAAGGCAAGCTGGGCGCTGAAATCGAGGTGGAAGAGGGCCAGGCCGCAGCGCGGCTATGCGGGCTCAATCTGCTTGCGCAAGTAAAAGCTGCGTGCGGCGGCGACCTCGATCGCGTCAAGCGCGTGGTCAAACTCAACGGCTTCGTTAATGTCACGCCGGATTTCGACCCCATCCCCCAGGTTATGAACGGCTGCTCGGACCTCATGGTGGCGGTGTTCGACGACGCAGGACGGCACGCGCGCGCCGCGGTGGGCATGGCCAATCTGCCGATGGGCTTTGCGGTGGAAGTGGACGGCGTGTTCGAGATCGAATAGCCAATACAATCGAATAGCCAAGACAAACGAGCAATGGGTCGTCGCGCGCCAGTGGCCATTCGCCACCTGCTTCTTGGTTTTGCCACGAACCGTCGCCTAGATTGAGCGCATGGACGGCACGGACGCGCTGACGGTCGAAATCGCGGGCGAACTGGGCAAGATTGCGCGCGCAGAATGGGACGGCCTCGCCAATCCCGTCGGTGCGCCGTACGATCCGTTTCTCTCTTGGGATTTTCTGCAGGCGCTGGAGGAAAGCGGCTGCGCCTCGGCGACGCGCGGCTGGCAGCCGGCGCATCTGATCGCACGCGACGCCTCGCGCAGGCTTGTCGGGGCCATGCCGCTCTATGCGAAAGATCATTCCTACGGCGAGTACGTGTTCGATCATGCCTGGGCCGATGCGCTGATACGCGCCGGTGGCCGCTACTATCCCAAGCTGCAGTGCGCGGTGCCGTTCACGCCGGTGACGGGCCGGCGCATTTTCGCGCGCGACGCGGCGGTCGAGGCGGCGTTGGCGCAAGGCGCCATCGGCCTGGCGCAGCGCGCGGGCGCCTCCTCGGTGCATGCGACCTTCGCCAGCGCGGCGCTATGCGAGCGCCTTGCGCCGCTGGGGTATCTGACGCGCGCGGGGCTGCAATACCACTGGTTCAACCGCGACTACGCGACGTTTGCAGATTTTCTCGCCGATCTGTCGTCGCAGAAGCGCAAGACCATCCGGCGCGAGCGGGCGCGCGCCTGCGAAGGGGTCACGGTCACGCGGCTGCAAGGCGACGATATCAAACCGCGCCACTGGGACTTCTTCTTTCGCTGCTACATGGACACCGGTTCGCGCAAGTGGGGCTCGCCCTACCTCAATCGCGCCTTCTTCGCGCTGCTGGGCAAACGCATGGCCGAGCAGTGCGTGCTGTTTGTGGCGGAGGTTGAGGGCCGGCCAATTGCTTCGGCGCTCAATCTGATCGGCGGCGAGGCGCTCTACGGGCGCTATTGGGGACGCGTCGTCGACATTCCGTTTCTGCATTTCGAGTTGTGTTATTACCAGGCGATCGACCTCGCCATCGAGCTGAAGCTGTCGCGCGTTGAGGCCGGCGCGCAGGGCGAGCACAAGCTCGCGCGCGGCTATGTGCCGGCGCCGACCTATTCGGCGCACTGGATCGCCCATCCCGGCTTGCGGCGCGCGGTGGCGCAGTATCTCGACGCCGAGACGCCGGCGGTCGCGGAAGAAGCCGAGCTGTTGGCTGAGCACGCGCCGTTCAGGAAGGGCGAGTGACGGGCGCCGGCGCGGCGAGCTGGCGAAACAGGAAGAAGAGCGGAACCGAAACCGCCATCAGCACAACGCCCCAGGCCAGCACTTCGAGCCCAGAGCCGAACATCGCAAACAGCGAATAAAGGCAGCCGATCAGCGCAACGCTCGCCCAGGCCGGGGCGGAGCGCCAGCACTGGCGCAACTCGGCCAGCGCGCAGACGAAATAATAGATGAGGCTGAGCGAGGTCGACATCATGAGCAGGAAGGTGAAAGCCTCGATGAAGCCGCGCGTGTAATTCAACAGCAGCATGAGCGAGGCGATCGACGACGAAATCAGCAGCGCCACGTAGGGAGAGCCGCCTGCATTGGTCGCCGCAAGCTGGCGCGGAGCGCGCTGGTCGAGCGCCACGGCCATCGGCATCTGGCCGGTGGCGAAGACGAGGCCGTTGAGCGTGCCGGCGGTCGCAACCAGCGCCCCGGCGGCGATGAAGTAGGCCCCCCAGGGGCCGAACGCGCGCGCGGCGTCGGCGAACGGCGCGGTCGATTGGGCAAGCTCGGCCGCAGGCACCAGCAGCATGACCGCGGCGGTGGCGCTGAGATAAATGGCGGTGACGCACAGCATGCCGGCGATGAGCGCGCGCGGAATGGTGCGCTCGGGTTCGCGCACGGCGCCGGCGGGCAAGGTGACGACTTCAAAGCCGGTGAAAGCCCACAGCGTCACCAGCGCCGCGGCCGCGAGCGCCGGGCCAACGGCCTGACCGGACGGATTGAGGGCGGGCAGATTCGATGGCGATCCAGCCGCGAGCGCGAGGCCGACGATTGCGAGCAGCGGCACGATCTTGAGTACGGTCATGAGAATCTGCACGAAGCTCATTTCGCGCAGGCCGCGGATGTTGATGAGCGTGAAGCTCCAGATCAGCGCCAGCGCCGCCAGCGCTTGCGCGACAGGGGCGCCATTGAGCGCAGGTATGAAAACGCCGAGATAGCCGACGAAGGCGATGGCCACCACCGGCACGCCAATCACGAACGAACACCAATAGCTCCAGCCCATCATGAAGCCGGCGAGATCGCCGAAGGCCTGCTGGGCATAGACATACGGCCCGCCACTGCGGCGCGTGCGCGAGGCGAGGCGCCCGAACACGAGCGCGAGCGCGATCGAGCCGGCGCCGGCGATCAGCCAGCCGCCGAAGCTCAACAGCCCGTAGCGCGCCAGCACGGCGGGCAGCATGAACACGCCCGAGCCGATCATGCAGCCGACCACGAGCGCCCAGCAGGCCCAGAAGCCGAGGGGTTTGGCCGCTGCTTCTCGGTTCACGCGTGTCTCCAGCTTGGGACTTTGCGTCAAGCCGCGGCGGCGAACAACCGAGGATCGCCGGCATCTTGCCGGCATTCTTACGTTCTAGCTGTCATCGTCTTTGCAGCACGAGCGTCAACGCCGGCGGGAAACCGACTTCTATACCGGCTAGCGCCGGCGTTTGTTGCGTTGGGGTTTGCGCTCGCGCTCGCGTCCGCGGGTTTGCCGGCTCTGGCGCGTCTTCTTCCAGCCCGGGGCGGGCGGTTCGGGGTCGGAGAGCACTGTAAACACGAGGCCGCCGCTGATTGGCGTGGCTTCTTCGAGGCGCACTTCGACGCGCATGCCGAGCGGAAAGCGCTGACCCGTGTGTTCGCCGACGAGCGCGTGGGCGGTTTCGTCGTGTCGCCAGCGTTCGGCGCCCAGCGTTGAGATGGGCACGAGGCCGTCGGCCTGGGTTTCGTCGAGGCGAACGAAAAGGCCGAAGCGGGTGACGCCGGTGACGCGGCCTTCGAACTCGGCGCCGATGCGGTCGGCGAGGAAGGCGCTGATATAGCGCGCGGTGGCGTCGCGCTCGGCGGCCATCGAGGTACGCTCGGTCTCACTGATATGTTCGGCGATGGCTGGGTAGCGTGCTTCTTCTTGTTCGTTCGTGCCGTCGCTGCCCAGCTCTAGAGCGCGGATGAGCGCGCGATGGACGGTGAGATCGGCGTAGCGGCGGATCGGCGAGGTGAAGTGCGCGTAGCGCATGAGGTTAAGGCCGAAATGGCCGATGTTGTCGGGCGAATAGACCGCCTGGGCCTGCGTGCGCAACACCACCTCGTTGACGATGTCCTTGTGCGTTGTCTCTTCGGCCTGGTGCAGGATGCGGTTGAAGCGCGCCGCCGTGACGTGTTCGCCCTTGCTCCATTTCATGCCGACCGTGGGCAGAAAATCGGCGATGGCGGCGAGCTTTTCTTCGCTGGGCTGGTCGTGGATGCGGTAGATGAGCGGGCGGCCTTTCAGCTCGAGCGTCTCGGCGGCGCACACATTGGCCTGGATCATGAATTCTTCGATCAGCTTGTGCGCATCGAAGCGTTCGCGGCGCTTGACGCCGGCGACCTTGCCGTTTTCGAAGATAATCTTGTGCTCGGGCGCATCGATCTCGAGCGGCTGACGCTTCTCGCGCGCCGCCCAGACCGTGCGATGGGCGGCCCATAGCGGTTTGAGGATCGGATCGAGCAGCGCCCTGGTTTTTTCGTCGGGTTCGCCGTCGATGGCGGCCTGCGCCTGCTCGTAGGAGAGCTTGGCGGCCGAGCGCATGAGGCCGCGCGTGAATGTGTGGCTTTTCTTCCGACCGTCCTTGTCGAACACCATTTCGACGGCGAGGCAGGCGCGGTCCTCGTTCTCGCGCAAGCTGCAGAGATCGGCCGACAGCGTCTCGGGCAGCATGGGCGCGACGCGGTCGGGAAAATAGGTGGAGTTGCCGCGCTTGAACGCGCCGCGGTCGAGTGGCGAGCCGGGCGTCACGTAATGGGCCACGTCGGCGATGGCGACCCAGACGCGGAAGCCGCCCTTGTTCTTCGGATCGTCGTCAGGTTGGGCGTAAACGGCGTCGTCATGATCGCGCGCGTCTTCGGGGTCGATGGTGATGAGGGGTAGTTTGCGCAGATCGACGCGGCCTTGGAGCGAGGCGGGCTTGGCCTCGGCGGCTTGACGCTCTTCCTCCTCGGTGAAGCCCGGCATGATGCCGTGCGTGTGCATGGCGAGGATCGAGGCGGCGCGCGGATCGCTTTCCTTGCCGATAATTTCCTTGATGCGCGCGAACTTTGGGCCATGCGCGCGCTCGCGCCGGCTGGTGTCGAGTTCAACGAACACCAGATCGCCGTCTTTGGCTTGGCCTACGTTCGGCGCTTCGATGATGAGATCGTGGCGCGCCTTGCGGTCGGCGGGCTCGACGCGGCCG
>CAZHWA010000170.1:0-5548 GCA_964536175.1 uncultured Terricaulis sp.
GCAGGTCGTTGGGGAATTCGATGTCGGCCTTGTCGATCTCGTCGATCAGCAGCACCGGGCGCTCGGCGCTCTCGAACGCCTCCCAGAGTTTGCCGCGCTTGATGTAGTTGGCGATGTCCGAAGCGCGCTCGTCGCCAAGCTGGGAGTCGCGCAGCCGCATGACGGCGTCGTATTCGTAAAGCCCCTGGATCGCCTTGGTGGTGGACTTGATATGCCACTCGATCAGCGGCGCGCCGAGCGCCTTGGCCACCTCGATCGCCAGCATGGTCTTGCCGGTGCCGGGCTCGCCCTTGATCAGAAGCGGGCGCTCCAGCGCGATGGCGGCGTTGACGGCGACCTTGAGGTCTTCCGTAGCGACATAGTCTTTGGTGCCTTCAAAGCGCATTTCGTCTCCGTTTCGCCTGAGCAATAGAGGGCGCCGCTGCGGCGTGGCAAGGCGGGGCAATGTCTCGTTAACCAAAGGGGGCGAGTCTTTCCGCTGGTGGACTCCCAGAAGCGGGAGGAGGGCCCGATGCCGCTCAAGTTGTCGCTGCGTCCCGGCGAGAAGTTCGTCGTGAACGGGGCTGTGGTGCAGAACGGGGACCGGCGCGCCGCGCTGGTGCTGCAGAACAAGGCGTCCGTGTTGCGGGAGAAGGATATCATGCAGCCGGAGGACGCCGACACGCCGGCCAAGCGCATCTATTTCCCGATCATGCTCATGTATCTGGACGATGCCGGCCGCGAGAAGGCGTATCAGGAGTTCGCCGCCCGGCTTGCAGAGTTCATGGGCGCAGTGCGCGACCCCGCGGTGCTGGCCGAATGCATCGGCGTTTCGAAAGAAGTAATGGGCGGCGAATACTACCGAGCGTTGATGCGTTGCCGGAAGCTCATTGCCTATGAGGCGGAGCGATTGGGGTTGAGGGATGTCGATCAAGGCGTACCAGCGCGCGGCCACGCAGGCTGAGAGCCCGCGCGAGCTCGAATACCGCGCGTTCGGCCAAGTCACCGCCGGCTTGGTGCGTGTGCAGGACCAGAAAACCATCACGCCCGCAGTCGTTGAGGCGCTCGACGCCAACCGCCGGCTCTGGAACATTTTGTCCGCCGATTGCGCGGCGCCCGAAAACCAACTGCCCTTGACCCTGCGCGGGCAGATCGTTTCGCTGGCGTTCTGGGTGGCGCGCTATTCCAGCGAAGTGCTGCGCGAGGGCGCCGACATCGGCCCGCTGATCGAGATCAACCGCACCATGATGGAAGGCCTGGCGGGGCGCTGAGCCGGGCAAATTTTGCCGAGCGCGAATCGTTTCGGCGCTGACGGGTTGTTAACCGCGCGTCCTTACAAACATCGCAACGCGAAAGGTCCCTTCACTCAACGGGCGGGGGCGCTGACGCGCTGCGGACAGGATGTCCAGCCGGCCAAAATGGCCGGTCAACTTAAGTCCAGAAGGACCGACACATGACCAGCGTGAACACCAATTACGGCGCGCTCGTTGCGCTCCAATCTCTCAACCAAACCACCCGCGAACTCGCTGAAGTCCAAAATCGCGTCAACACCGGCCTCAAGGTCGGCTCGGCGAAGGACAACGGCGCGGTGTTCGCCATCGCCGAAGGCCAGCGCGCGCGTGTCGCTTCGCTGGGCGCGGTGCAAGACGGCATCGATCGCGCGACATCGGTGATCGACGTCGGCCTGTCGGCCGGCGAAGCCATCGGCGACATCCTGAAGCAGCTGAAGGAAAAGTCGGTCGCCGCGCAGGCGAACGACCTGTCGCAAGACCAGCGCGATGCCCTGCAAGCCGACTTCAACGCGTTGCGCAACCAGATCAACCAGATCGCCAACGCTGCGACATTCAATGGCTCGAACCTGGTGAACGGCACGAACCTGACCGGCGGGGCGAGCCAATTCACCGTTCTGACCAGCGATGCGTCGGGCGGCGGCGCTTCCAGCAACTATACCGTCTCCTCGCGCGATGCGGCCGGCACGGACACCCCGGCGAACGCCAAGCTCGTCAACGTCAATGCCGCCCTGGATTCGATCCTGGCCGGTTACGAAGACGGCGACGGCCTGACCTTCACGGTCGGCACCGGCGTGGATCAAGTGACCTACAATGTCGGCTTCAATACCGACGATACGTTGCAGGATCTCTTGGACAACGTCACCGCCGCGACCAACGGCGCAATTTCGGCCAGCTACGACGCCAGCACCGGCAACATCATCTACTCGTCGGCTGCGGACTTCACGGTCGCCTACAACAACGCCAACGCGACGACCGCCGCTCCCACGGGCGCGGACCTGGCGTTCCTGATCGGCGACGGCGCCGCCGACACCGGCATCATCGGCGCAACGGGCTCGAACCAGATCACCGTCTCGGGCTTCGATTTCCGTCTCGGCATCGGCGGCCAAGCGCTTTCGACGGTCACGGCTGCGCTCGACATCTCGTCGACGGGCGGCGCGGCGGCGGCGTCCACCGCTATCGACACGGCGTTGACCGCGCTCAACAAGGACCTTGCCACGCTCGGCGCGCAATCGAAGGCGCTCGAAGTGCAAAAGGTCTTCTTGGGCAAGCTGTCGGACTCGATCGAAGCCGGTATCGGCAACCTCGTCGACGCGGACCTCGCCAAGGAATCCGCTCGCCTGCAAGCTCTGCAAGTCAAGCAGCAGCTGGGCGCGCAAGCCTTGTCGATCGCCAACTCGGCGCCCTCGATCGTGCTGTCGTTCTTCCGCTAATCCGGGAAGCGAAAAGGGCGGGGAGCTTCGGCTCCCCGCCGATTTCGCCAACTGATCGATGAATCCGGTCGCCCCTCCGAAGGCCGCGCCCGATCGTTCTCTCGTGGCGCCGAAGCCCGCTCCAGCAGAGCCGAGCGTCGCTGCAGAAGCGGCGGGGCGGCGCATGGCCGAGCATAAGGCGATGCTGCGCGCGCACGTCGAGCCGGATACTCTGCGCGTGCGTCTCGACAACGACGCCCAACGCTTTGTCCAGACCTTAACCGACGCCGATACTGGCGAGATGTTGCGCCGCTATCCCAGCGAAGCGCAGCTCGCATATGCGCGCGCCGTCATGGCGTATCTACGCGCCAAGCTTGCGCGGTAAACAAATCGTAAAAATATTCGTTGCGGATGTGTTAGCGTTAACGCTTTGTTAACGCCTTTACGCTTCCTTCACGCCTGCGGCGAAGCGCGTGCGCGCTCGTGGCGGCACATTCGCGTTTCGGCCGGGGCTCAGCGAAGCGCCTCGAGCGTGCATGGGCTGTAGTGGCGCGCCGGCCCGAAGGAGCGAGCAATGGTTTCAAGCATTGTCCCAGGCGCGGCGGGTGCGCGCACACTCGATGTAGACACGCGCTACCAACAGCGTAGCTCCCCGCTCGGACCGCAGGACCGCGAAGCCGCCGCCGACGGCGATCGCATCGAGCTCAGCACCGCTTCGCTGGCAGCCGCACGAGAGAGCGTGGCCCTGGGCATCGCGCATGTGCAGGACGTCCTGGATCTGGGGCGCGCTGCGATGGCGATGTTGCTCGATGTGCAAAGCGCAGCACGCGGACAAGCTTCGCAGGAGCAGCTCGATGCGGCGTTGCGCGGCTTCACCGAACGGCTCGACAGCGCCATTGCGCGCGGCTCTCGCCTTGCCGGCGGCGAGAGCATTGCGATACACGCCGAACCCGGCAGTGCGCCCGTCGTCATCGCCGGCGTCGATCTACGTTTGAAGGAAACCCCAGAGACCGGCGACATCATCTCGGTGGCGGCGAATGCGCGCGCAGACGATGAAGGCCTCTCTCAGGCGGCGCAGCGTTCGTTCGAGAGACTTCAGGAGGCGATGGGCGCCTTGGCAGAGTCCATGCGTGCGCTTGAAGCGCATCAAGGGTTCCTGGGCGCCGTCGAGACGGCGGCCGGCGTGCGGCGCGATATCGATACCGATGGGGCGCGGCTGATGGCGCTGCAAGTGCGCCAAGGCCTCGAGGCGTCCGGCGCACAACCGATCGCCAACGTCGAGCCGCAGGCGGTGTTGTCGCTGTTCCGGGCCTAAAGCGGGCGCCAGTTGCTGGCGCCGATGCCGCCCAAATCGACGAGTTCTCCGCCGTAATCGTCATCGTCAGCTTCGCGGCGCCAAAGCAAGCGCGTGGCTTGATAGGCCTTGAACAGCACGATCGCCATCAGGCCCAAGAGGGCCAACACGGTCACTGCGAGCGCAATGGCAAGATCGCGGTTGATGGTGAGTTCGCCGCGCGCAGCTTCGATCAGGCGCCCGTCCCGCGGCAAGCGCTTGGCCGCGGCGGCGGCGCGGTCGCCGGCTGCCTGAGCCAACAGACGAAGCCGTGGAATGTCGCGGGCGGAGCGCGCGTGCAACAAGAGATCGGCTGCGGCCGGCACCGAGACGGCGTCCGCCATGGCGCCGATCTCGAGCAGCAGGGCGCGTGCGCGGAGCGCCTCGCCCGGATTAACCGCAGCTTGGAAAGCGGCCGCTGCGTTGGCGTATTCGCCCGCGGCCTCGCCTTGCGCCGACGCGAACGCCGCCGCCCGGAAGGCCTCGATCGGCGCCGCCGCATTCATGGCCTCGGCGATGTCCGCTTGCAGGCCGGTCGGGTAGTCGGGGCGGCGGCTCGCCAGCAGTACGGCGGCGGCGCCGTGGACAAGACGTGAATCGGCTTCACCAGCGAGGCCGAGGCCGAAACCGGTCAGGATAAATTGCAGCGTGTCGGTTTCCGGCTCGGACAGTAGCGCGCGCGCAAGCAGCTCGAAATCCTGCGGATCGCCAAGCGTGACCTGCGGACTTGGCATGCGCTGCTCGGCTGCGCCGCTCGCCGCGCGTCGCGAGAGCAGCGGCACAGTCGATTCATAGCGAGCGCGCGTGCCGGGGCTCAGTAATTCCAGCGCCGCCGCTTCGCGTTCGGCGTCGTTCTCGGCACGCTTCAAAAGATTAGCGTTGCGTGCGGGGAGCATGCCCGCGCCTGAGAGGAGAAAGCCCCGGGCGGCGGGAATGTCGCCTGCCATGAGTTCGAGAGCGACGAGATCGTCCCATTGCCGGAGTCGGTCGAAATCGAGTTGGATCAACTCGCCGTTCAGCCGCTCTACGCGCGCACCGATAGATCGGGCGCCAGCAGCCGAGTACTCGTAGGCGTAAAGGTGGTCGCGTCCAATGACCAGCAGCGAAGCCGCCCCTGCGACCGCCAGTAAGAACATGCAGAAGTTGAAGGCAAACGCGATCACCGCCCCGTCGAGGGGGCGCCGCCGGATTTGCGCCCGCACAGGACGCCAGTCATGAGACACGCGCGCGTGTTTCAAATCGTCCCCCGAAACCGCCAGCCACCACTAAAGAAACGACAGAAATGCCACAGGGCAAGATGAATTACAGGAAAGGCGAATTCGTCTCCGGATCGGGCTCCTATTGCGGCGGATGCACTAAGCGCTGCGGTCGAGCACCGCCGGGCCGAGCCCGTGCGGCGCCACGCGTTCGCCGCTGGCGCCATATTGTGCGTCGCCGCCGCGCTGACGCACAACTTCTTCCGCCATCGCCTGCACCAGCCCCTCAGCGACAAGCTTCACCGCGCTGAGTGCGCCTTCGTGCGCCGCCAGCGACGC
>CAZHWA010000171.1:0-5537 GCA_964536175.1 uncultured Terricaulis sp.
ACGGCTGCCGGCGCGACGAGGACGGCTATTACTGGATCACCGGCCGCGTCGACGATGTGCTCAACGTCAGCGGCCACCGTCTCGGCACCGCCGAGATCGAGAGCGCGCTGGTGGCGCACGACAAGGTTGCCGAAGCCGCCGTCGTCGGTTATCCGCACGACATCAAGGGCCAGGGTATCTACGCCTATGTCACGCTCAACGCGCACGAAGCGCCAAGCGATGCGCTACGCGACGAACTGAAACGCTTCGTGCGCCAGGAAATCGGCCCGATCGCCACGCCCGACGCCATCCAGTTCGCGCCCGGCCTGCCGAAGACGCGATCGGGCAAGATCATGCGCCGCATTCTGCGCAAGATCGCCGAGAACGACGTTGCCAATCTCGGCGATACGTCCACGCTGGCTGATCCGGCGGTTGTAGACGATCTGGTGGCCAATCGGGCCAGTACCTGACGCTTACGAGAATTGCGGCGCGAGTCCTTCGATTGTCTTGCGCTTTTCGGGATTGAGCGCCTGCAGCGCCGCCAGGAAACGCGGATGCGACATGCCCGAGCCGATATAGGTCCAGCGGTTGGCCTGATGTTGGCTGCGGGCGACGGCCTCGCGCTCCGGCGCGCTGAGCGTCCGCCCCGTCGCGCGCTCGAACGCGTCAAGATCGAACGCGACCTGCTGCTTCAGCCCCTCGTCGAGGAAGCCGCCAAGTGCGAGGTAGCCGTCGATGCCGGCGTCGATCTCTGCTTGGCTCAACCCTTCGGCAATCTCGGCGACCATCGCCGCATCGAGCTGGGCGTGCTGATGCTCCTCCATCCAGTGGTGCAACAGCAGGCTCTTGAACTGCGGGTCGAGCGCGCTGTCATCCTTCACGCTGTCCTGGAAGTGGCGTTGCGTCATCCATTCGATATGCAACGTCAGCAGCGCCACCGCGAGCGGCGAGTGTGACAAGACGTGTTGTGCGATCGTCTCCGGCGGGCCGATCACGTCGCAGCGGACGCCGAAGCCCGCCGCAAACTCCTCTCGGAAGCGGCGGAACAAGTGAATATGCTTGGCCTCCTCGCCGGCGAATTCAAGAAAGGCGCGCGCGCGATATTCGTCGCCTGTCAACAACGGACGCGCATGATCGAGCACGAATGGAAGGATGAATTCCTCGACGAGGCCGAAGATCGCCAGATACGCGTGGCCACGAATCTGGTTGAGGGTAATGCGCTCGTCCCGGTCGAGAAAAGCCAGCTCGTCCGTGCGCGCGAACGTCTCGGGCATAAAGGGACGGGAGAAATCGAGTTTTTTTTCGCCGCCGATGATGTCTTCGACGCGCCAAGTGATGCGCTCGGCGCGCCCCAGCAGATCCTTGAAAGAATATTGATAGGTCATGTTCAGCACTCCTGCAGCCGCGATTTGCCGTACAGATGATGCAGTCAGGTGCTTGGATGCGCCGGGCGCCCAGCTCTGACCGCAACCCGCGAATACGTTGGGCATGCCGCAGCGCCGTTTGAGCGAGCGTGGCGCCGCGGCCGGAGTACGTTGTAAGCGCCGTTGAAACGGTGTTACTCGGCCAGAAAAGCTTCTATTTCAGAGAGAAAGCGTGGCCAGGCCGGTTCGTGTTCGAGGATCAGGTGATTGCGCCCCTCAAGCGTCGCGAAACGCGCCCCTGGTATGCCCGAGGCGATTTTCATGCCCTCCCCGAGGCTGACGCGCGCGTCTCCTCGTACGTGCAGGACCAGAGTCGGCGCGCGAACCAGCGGCAAGCGGTCGAACACGTCGATATCGGCGAAGGTCGTGAGCAGGCGCACGGCGCTGTCTGGAGAGGTCGTGACGCGCTGCAGTTCATTGAAGCTGGCCATTTCCTCGGGCGTCGAATCGGGGATGAACAAGCTCGTGAACATCTGGCGATATGCCGGATTGTCCTGCCCCCAACCTGTGCGCAACAGCGTCAGCTCGGCTCCCCGGCGGGCGATCAGCGCCGCATCGCCCCTCGCGCGCCAGCCGCGCGCATACCCGCCGTAGAGCACCAACTTCGAGACGCGCTCGGGATGGCGCACCGCGAACTCTACGGCGACCGGGCAGCCCTGGCTGATCGCCAGCAGCGGAAAGCGCTCAAGTCCGGCCGCGTCCGCGACGGCTTCCAGATCTTCGACAAAGGCGTCGAGCGAGAAGTCCGTCTCCCAGTCAGAGAGGCCGTTACCGCGCGAGTCGTAACGCACCAGCGTATAATTCTGCGCGAAGCCGCGGAAGAAGTGGCGCCAGATCGGGCTTTCCCAATCGAACTCGAGATGGTTGAGCCAATTTGCGGTCTTCACCAGCGGAGGGCCGCACCCAACGCTTGCGTAGGCGATGCGCGCTCCATCGCGCGCCGTGCAGAAGCGCACCTCCTGCCGCAATGTTACGTCGCGCTCCACGACCTTGGCCGCCCGCGGCCGGCGCCGCGAAGCCGCGAGCGCGCGCTCATCGAAGGGCCCCAGTGCGGCAAGCATCCGCGCGCTCACGGCGTGCTGTTGTTCGGCCTCAGCGGCCGCACCGGATAGCGCCAATGCCTCGATCAAATCCGCGTGCGCCGCCTCGTCTCCTGGATCGATCTCTACGCGCCGGCGCAAGACGCGCGTTCGTTGTGATGGCGCATCGCGCAACTTGACGGCTAGCGCCTCAAGCACCAGCAGATGCAGCCGGCGCGCCTCTTCCTGACGCCCCAGCCGCCAGCTTGTAAACGACGGCTGAGCAGAAAGCTCCAGGCCAGCCAGGAACGGGCCCCGGAAAGCGCGCTCCAACTCCCATAAGGCCTCAACGCTCTGCGTGGAGAGGCTCTCCGCGCATGCGTTTCTCACCCGCGTCAGGTCGATCTCCGCGCCGGCTGCATGAAAGGTGACGCGTTCGCGATCGGCCACCAGGCTTTCCTGCGCGCCGTTCACTAATGGGCGCAGCTTGGTCAGCGACCAGCGTAGCGCAGCGCGCGGATCGTCGGGCGCCTCCCATAGAAGATCGCACAAGGCCTCGCGGCGTTGCGGGAGGCCCTCAACGATAAGGAAACCGAGTAGCGCCCGCGTCTTCTTCGATTGCGGCAGCGACAGCATAAGCCCGTTGCGGCGCAGTCGCAGCTCGCCCAGGACATCGATCTCAAGCCGGTCCGGCATCGGCATGAGCATGCACCTGCGCGGCGGCGTTGACCAGCCGACAAGTCCCTCAGAACTGGCAGCGCCCCGTAACGGCCAGACAATCCTCGCACGCGCGGTTTTCGCTGTCGCCATTGAGCAGCGCGGCGAACCATTCCGCGAACGGGACGCCGCCGCTTTGTTCGCTGTAGAACAGCCGATCGCGCAGGATCGTGTGCGACTGCCCGGCCGCAAGATAAGATCGGTAGTTCGGCGCGGCCTGCCGGCGCGTGAGGTCGCGCGCCATCTTCTCGGTCCAGGCCCGGCACGCATTCGAGGCCCCCATGAGCGCATAAAAACCAGCCTGCGTGCGATCCTGCGCCGTGGTGTATTGGGCGAAGCGGTCGTTGGGAAAATGCGCAGCCAGCCGGCCGACAATGTCGTCGTCCGGGGTGAGCTGCGCATTGGGGCCGAACACGCTTGCCGGCAGCTGATAGCGCCAGTTGCCGTTGCGATGCTCGAGAAAATCCGTCGTTGTCACGCCCTGGCCCGCATCGCCCAGCATGACCGCGCGCGCGTCAGGAAAAAGATCGCGGATGGCCTCATAGTGCGTCGCCGCGCCGTAGGCGCCGGCGCTCGACCCGGCCACGAGGATTTGCTCGTGCGCATCGAAGTTCGCGCGCATCCATTCGAGCACGATACGGAAATTGTCGGCGCCGCGATGCTCGATCCTATAGGGCCGTCCGGTGTCGATGTCGCGGTACGTCGCCGTGTTGGCGCCCGAATGCACGTCCCCGGTGCAGTACGGCACAAACACGAAGCTCCAGTCGCGCACCGGGTTGCGTGGGTTGGCGAGGTCGAAAATGCCGCCCATGCGCGCAGGCTCGTCGCCCGGGAGCAGTTCAGCCTTGTAGAAGCCCTCGCTGCGCCCGCCGGCCTGTGCGAAAATCGGCACGCCGCAGGTAACGTCGTCCCAACACGCTCCGCCGCCGTCGAAATACACTACCAGCGCATCGCGCGACCCGCGTTTGGCCCAGAACGCGTAAGCCGGATCGGATCCCGGTGCGCCCGAGCAGGTAGGCTCGATCAGGCGGCCGTCGAGCTCGATGGGTTGCGGCTGCAGTTGGACCCATTGATGCGAATCGGCCGCCAGCGGCGCCGCAACAGGCAGGACGTGTTCGCGCTCCGGCGCCGGCGCCGACCCGCAAGCACCCAGCGCCAGCGCCGCGCACACGATCCAATCTCTGATTTGCATCCGAACATCCCTGGCGTCAGGTATAACGCCCTTCCTCGTCATATCGACACCACCGCCAGAACAGCAATGTGGCGAAACCAGGGGTGTTCCTGGCGGTTGCCTACCCGACTGTAAGGAACGTTGAACAAAAGCCATGACCACACCCGAGCCTGCCGCGCCTGTGTTCGAGCCCGTCGTCTCCGTTGACGCCCTCGCCGCAGAGGCGAACCGTTTTGTCGATCACCTGAGTTCGCTCGGTCCCGAACAGGTCGCCATCCGCGGCGGATGGACGCTGGCGATCGTCATCGCCGCTGTTGCGATCTTGTGGCTGCTGCGATTCGGTCTGCGCCAGCTCGCCCGCTGGCTGTCGCCGCGTCAGGAGAAACAAGGCCAGGCCGGCAAGGTGGCGCGGCGCAGCGTCGGGGCGCGCACCATGATTGCAGCGCGTTTTATCGTCTGGCTGCTCGCCCTCGGCGCCATTCTGTATGTCTGGGGCTTCGATGTCCGCGCTGGCGCGCTCGGACGCGTGCTCGAGATGATCTGGCGCATCGGTTTTATCGTCATGATCGCCGTTGCAGTCAGCGAAGTCGGCAGCTTCAGCGTATCGCGTCTGCTGCAGCGCGGCGCACGCCGTTCGCAAAATCTGCGCCGCGCCGCGCAGATGCGCACGCTGGCGCCGGTGCTCACCGCCGTCGTGCACACGGTGGTCGGCTTGATCGCCTTGATGATGGTGCTGTCCGAGATCGGGCTCGATGTCGGCCCGCTGTTGGCCGGCGCCGGCATTCTGGGCATCGCGATCGGCTTCGGCGCCCAGACGCTGGTGAAAGACCTGCTCACGGGCGTGTTTCTCATTGTCGAAGACATTGTGTCGGTCGGCGACATTATCCGAATTGGCAATACCGGCGGCCTCGTCGAAGACATGACGCTGCGCACCATCCGGTTGCGCGACTTCGACGGAACGCTGCACATTTTCCCTTATGGCGAGGCCCAGGTCATCCACAACATGACCAAGACCTTTTCGTTCTATGTATTCGATCTGCCGATTGCCTACTCCGCCGACATCGGCAAGGCGCTGCAGCTCATGCACGAAACCGGCGACCAGCTGCGCCACGAACCGCCGTTCGACGACGCCATTCTCGAGCCGATCGAGGTCGTGGGCGTCGACAGTCTGAGCGAGAGGGGCGTGCGGCTGAAGGCGCGCATCAAGACCAAGCCAATCAAGCAATG
>CAZHWA010000172.1:0-5513 GCA_964536175.1 uncultured Terricaulis sp.
GCCATGGGCCCGGCTTCTAGCGAGGCGGCCGGGTCTGCTCAAGCGCACCAGCCGATTTAGGCGGCTCGACTAGAGACCCAGCCAGCGGGCGATGATGTTGCGCTGCATGTCGTTGGTGCCGGAATAGAGCGCCCCGGCGATCGAATCGCGCAGCGCGCGTTCGGCCGAAAACTCGGCCATGACGCCGTATCCGCCAAGCGTGCGCACCGTATCGAGCGCCGTCTCGATAAGCGACTCGCTGACGAACAGCTTGGTCATCGCCGCGTCGAAGCCGACCGCCTTCGAGCTCTCCAGTCGAGTGGCTGTCCGGTAAGTCAACAAGCGCGCCGCCTCGAGGCGCACCTTCATGTCGGCGATGCGGTGCGACACAGCCTGAAACGAGCCGATGCGTTGGCCGAACGACTGCCGCGTCTTGGCGTGCGCGATGGCCTGCTCCATCAGCCGCTCCATGCTGCCGAGATGGGCGCCGACCAGACACGTGCGCTCCCATTCCATGCTCTGGTTGAAAATAGGGCCGCCACCGCCAACCGCGCCGAGCACCGCCGAACGCGGCACGCGCACATCTTCGAACACGAGTTCGCCGATCGGGCAGGACCGGAGACTGGCCTTTTTGAATGTCTGCCCTTTTGTGAATCCGGGCGTTCCGTCCTCGACCAAGAACGCTGTGATGCCGCCCAGATAACCCTTATCCGGATCGGTCTTGGCATACACCACAGCGAGATCGGCGACCGGGCCGTTCGATCCGAACGTCTTCGCGCCGTTGATAATGAAGTCGTCGCCGTCGGCGCGAGCGCGTGTCTTCATGTTGAAAGCATCCGAACCGCTTTCGGATTCGGTCATTGCGTTCACCGCGATGCGGCGTCCTGAACACAAGTCCGGCAGATGGCGCCGCTTCTGATCTTCACTGCCGTGCTTCCAGATTGGCACGACGCAAGCGAGCAGATGCGCGCAAATCGCGAAGGTGAGCCCGCCGTCTTCGCTGCCGTAACCCAAGGCTTCGAGCGCGATCACCGTCGTCAGCGGATCGGCGCCGGCGCCGCCGTACTCCAAAGGCACGGGCAGGCCCTGCAGACCCATCTCGCCGCACTTCAGCCAGAGGTCGTGGGGGAAGGTATGTGTTTCGTCACGCTCCATTGCGCCGGGGCTGAGTTCGGCCTTTGCAAAGGCGATGATTTCCTCGCGCAGCGCCCGCTGCTCATCGCTGAGATCGAACTGCATCAGGCGAGCTCCTTGAGACGCTGGTAATCGAGTTTGTCGGTCGAGGTCTTCGGCAGCTCCGGCAAGACGCGAATCTGGTCGGGGATCATGTAGAGGGGCAGGTTCTGCGCACAGAACTGCTTCATCTTCACCAGCGAAAATGGCGTTTCGCCGTTCCAGACAATGAAGGCGCGGATCTGCACGTCTTCGTCGGCGCTGCGAGTGTGAATCGCGGCTGCTTGCGTGACCGACGGATGCTTGTGCAGCGCCGCCTCGATCTCGCCGAGCTCAACGCGATAACCGCGCCGCTTTACCATGCGGTCGCGCCGGCCAACGAATACATATTCGCCGTTCTGATCTTCACGAACGATGTCGCCGGTCCGATACCAGTGACGGCCATCCATTTCGAGGAAGGCTTCGGCGTTGCGCTGCGGCAAATTCCAGTATCCCAGCATCACCGAGCCGCCGGCGACGACGAGTTCGCCCTCTTCACCCGGCGCCACGCCGACGCCATCCACGTCGACGACACATGTGTCGTCGTCTGAGCACTTGCGGCCGATCGGCAGCGGGGTCTGCTGTTGCTGGGACAGCGGCGCACGCAGCTTATAGTAGGTGCAAACGTTGGTTTCGGTCGGGCCGTAAAGATTAAAGTACTCCGGCCCCGGCCAGCGCTCCATCAAAGCGCGGAGATGCTTGATGGGAAACACCTCTCCGGCGAAATTGACAATGCGGAGAGCGGAATAATCGCGCTCCTCCAGCTTGCCGTATTCCACCAGCATCCGCAGGATGGACGGGGTGGAATACCAGACTGTGATCCGCCGTTCGGCGATCACATCCGCCAGCGTTCCAGGCTGCTTGCCGGTTTCGGCATCGATCAGCACCACCGACGCACCGTGTTTGATCGGCACATAAAGATCGAGAATCGACAGGTCGAAATGAAACGGCGCGTGAGAACTGAAGCGATCTTCCGGGCGAGGCGTGAAGGCCTGGCTGCACCAGTCGATGAACGCGAACGCGGTGGCATGCGAATGCATCACGCCTTTCGGCCGGCCAGTCGAGCCGGAAGTATAAAGGATGTAAGCCAGGTCGGCCGCCTTGGGCGTCGTCTCATCGGGCGCGCGCGACAGCAGCGCGAACCCGCCGTCATAGGGGCCGCCCGGCATCAGCGGCTGCACACGCCACGCACCCTCTAGTTCGCCGCGCAGCGTCTCAGCGCGCGCTTGCTCGACGATGATGGCGCGAACCGCGCAATCGTTGAAGATATAGCCGTTGCGCGCCGGCGGCGCTGCATGATCGACCGGCACGTAGGCCGCCCCGGCCTTCATCGTCCCAAAGACGCCGGCGAGTGCAGCGATCTGTTTGGGCACGCAAAGGCCGACGCGGTTGCCTGCGCCTACGCCGCGCCCGGTCAACTCGGCGCGCAAATATCGTCGGCAAACCGGTTGAGCTCCCGGTACGAGATTCGCGCACCGGCGGCGTCCCATGCAGCGGCGGCTTCCGGCGTACGCCGCGCGCCGGTTTCGAGCAGATGCTCCAAGCGCATGATTTCCCCATTCGCGGACCCGCCTGTCCTCTCCAAGCGGGGCTGAGTGTGAGCGAAGCGGCCACTACAACTGTCGAAGCCGCCAAGGGGCGGCTGAGGCCGCTGCTCAGCGCCGAACTCATAGCTTCGGCCATGATCGTGGCGGGGGCGGTCCTCGGCTGCGCCGCCATAGGCGTCGACTATTATCGCGACTCCGACAACGCGATCGGCCGCACGCAATTGCTGGCGTTGTTGGCGGGTCTGGGCGTGATGGGCCTTGGCATCGCCATCCAAGTAAACAAGAGGGCGCATACCCTGGCTGAGGTAGGCCGTTTTGCGCTCGTCGCCGCCCAGCTGCTGATCGTAGTGCAGGTGATCCGCATTTACCGGATTGAGACGCCCATTTTTTTCGACGTCGTTGCGCTGCTGATCCTGTTCGGCTTCGCCGCCAACCATTTCGTCGCCACGGCGCTACGCCTGCCCCTGTTCTTTGCAATCGGGATTAGCGTGATTTTGGCGGTGCTCGCGGCCACAAACCTTGTCGCCGCGGCGCTGCTAATCGGGCTTGCGCTCTTGCTGTTTACGATCGCGACCCTGCCGCTCAAGCTGCACTGGCGGATTGCGATGATCCTGACGGTCACGGCAGCGCTCGCGGCGGTGCATGTGGGCTGGTTGCAGGCAGAGTGGTCGAGCGTCGTCGTGCCGCTGCTGGCCTCCATGTTCATGTTCCGCCTGGTGATCTATCTTTACGATCTCCATAATGGGCGTGGTCCAAAGAACCTGTGGGCGCGGCTGTCCTACTTCTTTCTGCCGCCCAATCCGATTTTTCCGTTCTTCCCCGTCGTCGATTTCACCGCCTTTGGACGCAGCTATTACAACGCCGATGCCATTGAGATTTATCAGCGCGGCGTGAACTGGATCTTGCGCGGCGTTGTCCACCTGCTGCTTTACCGCATCGTATATCACTACTTCACGCTGGCGCCGGAGGGGGTGTCGAACCCAGCCGAATTCCTGCAGTTCATCGTCGCAAACTTTGCGCTGTATCTGCGCATTTCCGGTCTGTTCCATCTCATCGTCGGGCTATTGTTGCTGTTCGGCTTCAACCTGCATGAGACGCATTCGCGCTTCTATTTCGCCAACAGCTTCATCGATTTCTGGCGGCGCATTAACATCTACTGGAAGGACTTCATGCAAAAGCTCTTCTTCAACCCCGCGTTCACGCGGCTGAAGAAGATGGGCGCGCCACATATCGTCAGCGTGCTGGGCGCCATCGCCATCGTCTTCAGCGCGACCTGGGCACTGCACGCCTATCAGTGGTTCTGGATGCGAGGCGACTTCCTGTTCACCTGGCCAGACCTCATGTTCTGGGTGCTGCTGGGCGCTTTCCTGATGCTGCAGACGTATCTCGAAGAAACCCGGCCGAAGAAGGCATCGACCGCACGCGCGCTGCTGGGCCCGCGCGCATTTCTGGTGCTGCGCACGGTCTGCACATTCCTGACAATTTGTCTGCTCTGGTCGTTCTGGACCAGCGAGAGCATCCCCGCCTGGCTGGAGATGTTGGGAGAGTCGGGCCTTATGCCAGTACTCACCCGCGGCGTCGGCGCCGGGCTGGACGCATGGCTCACCACGCTCCTCTTCGGTGCGCTGGGCCTTTTCATGTTGTCGATCACGCTTGGCGTTTCCTTTGGGCTCGGCGCCCAAACCCCACCCGCAAGACGCCCAGTGCGCGGGGCGCCAGTGTCCTTGCGGCGCCAGGGGGCGATCGCGGCGTCCATATCTCTTCTGCTGTTCGCGCCGCACATGCTCAAGGCGAGCTTTCCGATCGACGCACAGATCTTCGTCGAACGCATCAGCGCCAACACCCTGAACACCCGCGACGAGGCGACGCTGACGCGGGGCTATTACGAGGATCTCACCCATACAGGCCGGTTTAATTCTCCCCTCTGGGAAGCGATGTCCGTCCGCCCGGTGCGCGGCATCGTGAATATGGCGCAGCCCGGATTCCGCCAGAGGGATGACTATTTGCGTTTCGATTTCCGCCCGCTCAGCGAGGTCGAAGGTCTTGGCGGGACGGCCCAGATCAATCGCTGGGGCATGCGCGACCGTGACTATTCGCTGGCGAAGCCAGATGGGGTCGTGCGCATTGCAATCCTGGAAGCTTCGCGCGCGGCCGGCCTGGGCGTTTCCGATGAGGATCTGTTCGAATCCCGCCTCGAACGCCGTCTCAACGATGAACTCGCCAGCCCCGATCGACGCTTCGAAGTCATGAATTTCTCGGTGCACGGACACATTCCGCTGCAGCGCCTGGTTCTGCTGGAGGAACGCGTGCTGCGGTTTGAGACCGATGTGGTTCTTTATATCGGCGGACCGCGCGAGCACTCCTCGACGCACATGGCCGTTATGTTTCGCCAGGACGTGGCCGCGCCATATCGGTTCGTCCGAGACACCCTCCAACGTGCGCAAGCGCGCCGGGAAATGTCGGAACGGCGCATAGATGCGCTGCTTGCACGCCACCATTTCGAGACGCTCGGCTTGATCTACGAGCGCTTCGCCGCCGTGGCGCAGGCGGGGGGGGCGACACCGGCCTATTTCTACCTACCAGCGCTTGATGGGGCATCGCCGGACATCGCCATTCAACGCCGGCTCGCCGGCGAGGCGGGTTTCGTCCTGCTGGACCTTGACAATGTGTACGCCGGTCTCGACGCGGAGAATTTGCAGCTAGCGCCGACCGATTACATGCACCCGAATGCGGCGGGGCATCGACTCATCGCCGATGCGCTCTACGCGCAGCTCC
>CAZHWA010000173.1:0-5462 GCA_964536175.1 uncultured Terricaulis sp.
CGCCACGGCGGCAGGAGTAATGAGCCATGTCGGCGGTTGCCTTAGACCGGTGAACAGATTGTAGCGCTCGGGCGAATGATGCACGGCGTGCGAGGCCCAGAACAGGTGCACGCGATGTGCGAGCCGATGGCTGACATAGTAGAGAAAATCGTCCGCCAGAAAGACGGCCAGGCCCAGCAGGAGGCCGTGCTCCCAGCTCATCGGCGCAGCCTGGCGCGGCAGCGCAAGGTCGATGGCGAGCGCCACCGCGCCAAGCGCGAGACTGGTGCGCACTTCCACGCGCCAGTGCGCATGCGACTCGTAGCTGCTGCGCCGCGCTTCGAGGAAAGCGAGCGCCGCGGCGGCGGCGAACACGGCGAGCGCGAGCATTAGGCGGCCTTTCCCGCTTCGACGTTCAACTCCTCGTGCACAGCGAGCGCCTCGCGGTCGCGCCCCAGGGACGCGGCGGCCATGAGCCGGCCTTGCGCCAAATAGCGCGCGGTGAACGCGCCGGCGTCGAGCGATCCGTCGATGCGCAGCTCATCCCAGTCTTGCGCATGACCGACATAGCGAATGCTCTTGTCGTAGTGGGCGCTCCAGAAGAACGGCGCATCGGCGTGCCGGATCGAATGGCCAAGCATGTTGAGCGCGGCAATCTGGCCTTGGCGCTGTGCGGCAACCCAATGTTCGATGCGAATGGCGGCGCCGGTCCGCGCATCGGGATAGCGGGCGATGTCGCCCGCTGCGAAGACGTTGGGGGCGCTGGTGCGCATGTGCGCATCGGTCACTACGCCGGCCTCGACGTCAAGCCCCGCATTCTCGGCGAGTTCGATATTGGGCCGCACGCCGACGCCCAGAACGACCAGATCTGCGGCACACTCGGCGCTGGTGCTCAGCTTGAGGCGCTGGCCGTCGAAGGACTGGACCGTGGCGCGGAGATGGAAAGTAACGCCGTGCGCTTCATGCAGCCCCTGCACGAACGCGCCGATTTCGCGCCCGAGTACGCGCTCCAGCGGCGTTTCGTCAGGCGCGATCACGGCAACCTCCAGGCCTCGCGTACGCAGCGCCGCGGCTGCTTCAAGGCCTATGAAGCCCGCGCCGATAATGGCAGCGCGCCGGGCCGAGGCGGCGCGCTCAATCAGCGCGCGTGCATCGGCGAGCGTGCGAATGACGTACACGTTGGGCGAGTCGAAGCCGGGAAGACGCACCGGCGTTGCGCCGGTCGCCAGCAGCAATGCGTCATAAGCCAGCGTCTCGCCGGTGCGTGTTGTCAGCTCGCGCGTGCGCGCATCGAGTCGTGCGACCTGCGTGTTAAGCCGCACATCGATGCCGCGTTCGCGATAGAACGCCTCGTCTTTGAGCGGAATCCACTCTTCTGGCGCGTCGCCCGCGAGATAGTCCTTGGACAGGTTCGGGCGATCGTAGGGCGCAGCCGAATCGGCGCTCAGCATGATGAGCGCGCCCGAAAATCCTTCGCGGCGCAATTGATCGGCGGCGGCAAACCCGGCGGCCCCGCCGCCAACGATGACGATGCGGCCAGGATGATGCTTGGAAGGGCGCGGGGCCTCGGCTTTCTGTTCGATCGGTTCGCGCACAAACACGCGCTCGTCCACCACGTCCACGCGCCATCGCGTGAGCGGTGCGAACGCCGGCGCAGCAGTCGCTTCGCCGGTGCAGAGATTGAAGCAGGCATGGTGCCAGGGACAGCGCACTTCGTCGCCGGAAATGTGACCGTCGGCCAGTGGACCGCCGTAGTGCGTGCAGGCGCCTTCGACCGCGTAGAAACGGGCGCCGCGGCGCGAGATCAGAATCGGCGTGTCGCCGGCGCGTCCAGCGACAGTGCCGCCGTCGGCAATGTCGGCGAGAGGCAGGCCTTGCGTGAAATCTGGACCGCTGGCGGATTGCTTTTCCCCCATGGGCGCGCCTCCTCGCTCTTATTGATGCGCTCAACGGGACAAACGTTCCCGGGAACTAATCGTGCGCCCTCTCATCCAATGCGCACGAGGTGAGATATGCTAGACACCGTTTCGACCACATTCGAAGCCGACGAGATTGTACACGAGGCGGCTGTTTTGTCGCCGCGTCCGACGCGCGCGCAGGCGGAGGAAGCCGTGCGCACGCTGATCCGTTGGGCCGGCGACCGGCCCGAACGCGAAGGTTTGCGCCAGACCCCTGCGCGCGTCGTGCGCGCTTACGAGGAATGGTTTGCCGGCTATGGGGCAAATCCGGCGTCGATCCTGAGCCGCACGTTCGATGAGGTTGGCGGCTATAGCGACGCGGTCGTGCTGCGCGACATCGCCGTGGAGTCCATCTGCGAACATCATATGGCGCCCATCCGCGGGGTGGCGCACATCGCCTATCTGCCGTGGCGGCGCGTGGTCGGCATTTCCAAGTTGGCGCGGCTCGTCGACGCCTACGCACGCCGGCTGCAGATCCAGGAGCGGCTGACGGCCGAAATCGCCGAGGCGCTGCAGGCTGCGCTGGCGCCGCGTGGCGTGGCGGTCGTGCTCGAGGCGTCCCACGAATGCATGTCCTCGCGTGGCGTTCGCAAACACGGCGCCTCGCTGGTGACGCGCGCTTTTCGCGGCGCCTATGTCGAAACCGAGCCCCGCCGCGAGGTGCTGGCGCTGATGGGGCTGCAATAGGCGGGAACCTTGCCGCCCGCCCCGCATCGAATAAGGTGCCTAGTCAAGGAGCTGACATGAGTGCGCCAGGCCTTGCGCCCCGCCCCGATTACGAAGCGATGCTCGAATCCGATCTCGTGCGTTGCGCCCAACGGGGGGAACGCGACGCGATCCGGGCGATCATGCGCCGCTGCAATCAGCGTCTTTTCCGTACAGCGCGTGCGCTGCTGCGTGATGAGGCCGAGGCCGAGGATGTGGTGCAGGAGGCTTACATGCGCGCGTTCGCCAACATCGGCGCTTTTCGCGGCGAGTCGAGCGTGCTCACGTGGCTGACGCGCATCGCCCTCAATGAGGCGAACGGGCGCCTGCGGCGGCGCAAAGTTCTTGTCGGCGTCGATCAGATCGAAGCGGCGCAAGCCAGCGGAGCACACGTCATCATGTTTCCCGGCGCAGACCCAGCAGCGACGCCCGAAGCCGACGCCGCGCGCGCCGAGGTGCGCCGCTTTATCGAGGCGGCGATCGACGACCTACCGGATGCGTTCCGCCTCGTGTTCATTATGCGCGATGTCGAAGAGTGCAGCATGGCCGAGACGGCGGCGTGTCTCGGCATTCGCGAGGAGACCGTGAAAACCCGCCTGCATCGCGCGCGGCGCATGCTGCGGGCGGCGCTGAGCGAGCGGCTGGCGGCGACGCTGCCCGAGGCCTTCCCGTTCCTGGGCGAACGCTGCGATCGCATCACCGAGGCGGTGCTGGCCCGGCTCAGCGCCTGAGCCGGGCGCGCCGGCGCGATCTTGCCCGGGCGGTCCCGATAGGGCATAAGGCCCCGCCTTGGACCGGCGCGCCGTGCGCAGCCGTATTCTTCGCCATGCCTAGCGTATCTATACCGCTGACGCCGGCGGGGGCGACGGCGGTCCGAGACGGTATAGGAGTGTAGCTCAGCTGGTAGAGCATCGGTCTCCAAAACCGAGGGTCGGGGGTTCGAGTCCCTCCACTCCTGCCATCGGCGCCTTGCCGGGCGCCGGGGCCGGGCCGATGTGAACGCAAAGGAAAAGTAGAGCCGAATGACGATGGACGCCGCCGATCAAGACACAGAACCACGGCGCAAGGGGGGAGGGCCGTTCCGCTTCCTCGGCGAGGTCCGCGCCGAGGGGCGCAAGGTGACCTGGGCGACGCGTCAGGAAGTGACGGTGTCCACCATCATGGTGCTGATCTTCAGTGTTGCTGCGGGTTTCTTCTTTTTTCTCGTCGACTCGCTGCTGCGCTTCATCCTCAGCCTGCTGCTCAATCTCTAGATGATTCCGATGTCAGAGACCGAACCTACCCAACCGACCGTCGAGGCGAAGCCGCCGCGCTATTCCGGCAAGGCGAAGTGGTACATTGTCCACGCCTACTCCAACTTCGAGCAGAAGGTGGCCGAGTCCATTCGCGAACAGGCGCAGCGCCAAGGGCTCGAAGAACAGTTTGAAGACATCCAGGTGCCGACTGAAGAGGTCACTGAGGTGGTGCGTGGCGCGAAGAAAGTACGCCAGCACCGGCATTTTCCCGGCTATGTACTGGTGAAGATGGAGATGACCGACGAAGCCTATCACCTGGTGAAAAACACGCCAAAAGTAACAGGTTTCCTAGGCACGCAGAATAAACCCCAGCCCGTGAGCGATCGCGAAGTTGAGCGCATCCTGGGGCGCGTGGCCGAGGTCGGCGCAGCCAAGCCGCGCACGCTGATCCACTTCGAAACCGGCGAACGCGTCCGCGTTTCGGACGGGCCGTTCCAGAGTTTCGAAGGGCTCGTTTCCGAAGTCGATGAAGAGCGCGGGCGCCTCAAGGTCGCGGTGATGATCTTCGGGCGCGAAACCCCAGTCGATCTCGAGTACAGCCAGGTCGAGAAGATCCGCTAGCGCGGTTTGCCGATCACCATGTCGGCGAGGTCCCCGCGCACGTCGGTGACGTCATCCGTCACCACGATCGCTTGCGACATCAACGCGGCGTAGAAGAGATAGGCCCGCCGGCGCGCCTCCACTTGGCCATGGCCCAGTTCGACGAACAACTGGGCATAATAGCAAAGGCGCTGACGATCGATCCGGCGCACGGCGGCAGCAGCGTCCTCATCGCGCCGCGCCCATTGCCTGATGGCCATTTCGATGGCCGCCGCGCGGGTGGCCCGCGGCCCGGAGGACGGCAGCGCCAAGGTTCGACGCAAGCGCTCGCCGGCGTCGGGAGCGGCCCGCTCCAGCTTGTCGCCCACCTGGTAGGTCGCCCACTTGCGCCACTGCTTCAGCATGGCTTGGTGCAGCGCCTCGCGGTCCTTGAAGTGCCAGTAAAAGCTCCCGCGCGTGACGCCGAGGCGTTTCGCCAAGGGATCGACCCGCACCGCATCGATGCCGCCCTCGGCGAGCGCGTCGAAGGCCGCCTCGATCCAGGCCGCTGCGTCTAAGGTTGCTGGCGCCGCCTTGCGCGCTCCCATGATTGGCTCCTCAGGGGAAGATTCCAGCTGTTGCAGCCAGACCACCGTAATCTTGATTACGCTACGCGAGGGCCGTGTTTGTGGACAAGGCCGGCGACGCGCGTAACCATACACTTCTGTACGGCAGGGCAAAAGACTCTGTACACGCGGGGAGGAGTCAATGGCAAAGCATCGCGATCGATTGGGCCTGCGCTTCGGCATCGTGCTGGGCGCCGCACTGGGATTTGGCGGTACGATGGCGCCCGCCGCTTGGGCCCAGACCGTCGATGTCGCTTCCGACGACGTTATCGTGACCGCCCTCAAGCACGGCGAACGCAACGTGCAGGACGTCCCGGTGGCGGTGACGGCGTTCGGCGAACAGCAGCTGGAAGCGCTGAACTACCAGGATCTGCAGAGCC
>CAZHWA010000174.1:0-5442 GCA_964536175.1 uncultured Terricaulis sp.
CCTGCGTGCGCCAACTGCCACGGCGCACGCGCCGAGGGCCGCGGCGCCGCCAACCCGGCGCTGACAGGACAGCCCGCTCGCTACACAATCGAACAGCTGCGCCGCTGGAGGCGCGGGGAACGGCGCAACGACCCCGGCAATGTCATGAGCCGCATCGCACGAGAGCTCACAGAGGACGAGATCGTCGCAATCGCCGCATATCTCGAAGGCGGCTAAGGTCGCGGCGTATCCCTGGACAGCCACGGGATCATGCGCGCCAGCACTGTATCCTTGTCGATGAAGTGATGCTTCAGCGCTGCGCCGATATGCATGGCCAGCAGAAGCATGGTCAGCCACACGAGCAGGAAGTGCGCGGTTTCCGCCCGCTGTTCCAGTTGCGCACGGGCGACAAAGTCGAGTTCGAGCGGCAACGGAAAAACCGGAGCGGATAGATTCCACGGCAGCGCGATCTGATCGCCGGCGGTTTGCGAAAGCATCAGCCAGCCCGTCACGGGCAGTGCGAACATCACGCCGTACAATGCAAAATGCACCGCTTCAGCGGCGGCGCGCTGCCAGCCTGGCATATCCTCGGGCTTTTCCAGCTCGGGCAAGATGAAGGGCGCGATTAGCCGCCAGCCGGCGCGCATGAACGCAAGCGACAAGAGCACCAAACCGACAAAGGCATGGATGGCGTAGCCCTCCAGCTTGTCGAAGCCCGCCGGCAGCCACGCAACCCACCAACCCCACGCCAGTTGAAACAGCACGAGCGCGGCCATGGCCCAGTGAAAGAAAATGCCGATGGGATGATAGTGCGGACGCGTGCGCCCGCTCTCGACCATACTGATATCGGTATTCGCAGTCACAGCACTGGGCGCAACAGCGGACCGCTGGATCGGTTCCGCTGCAGCCACGCCATACTAGCGAGGAGAAGCTTTGATCACGGCCGCCGCCGCGTTGCGGCCGGCCGCGCCGCTGAGGCCCCCGCCGCCGTGCACGCCATTGCCGCAGAGATAGAGGTTGTCGATCGGCGTTCTGTTATCGGACCAGCCAGGCATTGGGCGCATGAAGAGACTCTGGTCGAGAATGAGCTGGCCGTGGTTGAGGTCGCCCTCAGTGAGGCCGTAGGTCTGTTCGAGGTCGAGCGGCGTGAGCGACCGCGCCGCGCGGATGGATGACTTCAGCTGCGGCAGCGCTTCGGCTACGGCGTCGATCGCGATGCGTTCCAGCACTGCCCGCTCCTGACTCCATTCGCTGTCGCGCAGCTTATATGGCGCGAACTGGACGTGGATGGAGACAACCGGACCGTTCGACGTGATTTCCAGATAGGGCGCCGTCGATATCCGCCCATACTTCGCACAATCGAACGCGCGCTCCAGGTAGCGAATTGACGGCGCGACGACCAGAGCGCCGTCGGGCAGGCCATGAGCGCCGTCGGTCAACAGATGCACCTTCGCCACCGAGCCGCGCATTTTGATTGACTGGGTATGCCATACGAATTCCGGCGGCAGCTCCGGCGCGCCGACAAGATCGAGCAAGGTGTGCCGCGGGTCGGCGCCTGAGACGATAACCGGCGCGGCGACTTCTTCGCCGTTCCCGAGTTTCACGCCGACCGCGCGCTGATCCTCCTGCAGGATCGTCGTCACGCCGCACGAAGTGCGCGCCTGTCCGCCCCTCGCCTTCAACGCTGCGGCAAGCGCGTCGGCGATCCGCCCGACCCCGCCGTCCACGCGCGCATGGCCGGGCCCGCCCCGATTGAGCCAGTTGTGCATCAGCGTGAGGCCTGTGCCAGCCGACATGGGCCCCAGGGTGACGCCATGCACAGCCACCGCGCCCAGCGCGGCGCGCACTGCATCGGATTCGAACCACTCTTCAGTGAGTTCGAGCGCCGACATCGGCAACGCGCGGATGATGCGGAACATACCGCGCGGCCCGAGCCCCCGCAGTTTCAGCGCAAGCCGCGCGAGCGGCAGCCCCTCGCTCATGGACACGTGCGGCAGACGCGGCATCGGCGTGCGATAGGCGGCGTCGAGAAACGCCGCCGCCTCGTTCATGAAGGCGACGAATTCGGGCCAGCGGGCAGCATCGCTCTTCGACAGTGCATGAATCGACGCGAGCGTGGCGTCATCGCGGTCTGCCGTGAGCCGGAGCTGGCGGCCGCCCGGCAGCAGCGAAATCAGCGGCTCCGCCTTGGATTCCGGCAGGCCAAACCGTGCGAGGTCCAGGTCCCGGACGATGTCGGGGCGCAACTGACCGCCGGCGTGGAGTGAATCGACAACGAAGCCTTCGTCCAGCTTCTCCGTGACCGCCTGCCCGCCGACGATGGCGCGGCGCTCGAGCGCCAGCACGCGCTTGCCGGCCTTGGCGAGATAATTCGCTGCGACCAAGCCGTTGAGGCCCGCGCCAATGACAATGACGTCGTAGCCGGCCATCAGCGCCAATCCTTCAGCACTTCCTGCGCCGCCAGACGCCCCGCTGCGCCCATAACGCCCCCGCCGGGGTGGGCCCCGGAGGCGCCGAAATAATAGCCGGGCAGCGGGGTGCGGAAGTCGGCCCATTGCGGCGCCGGCCTGAGGAAGAAGAGCTGGTGCAGCAAGAGTTCGCCGTGGAAGATGTTGCCGCCGGTGATGCCGGCGATGCGTTCAATGTCCTTGGGCGTGATCACCTGCTTGCCGACGATGAGCTTGCGGATGTTCGGCGCATAACGCTCGATGGCGCCGATCACGGTTTCTCCGAAGGCGTCGCGTTTGGCGTCGTCCCAGCCCCCTTCGATGTCGTAGGGCGCATACTGCACGAAGCACGACATGACATGATGGCCGGGCGGGGCCATGTCGCGGTCGATCATCGAGGGGATGATCATGTCGATGTACGGATTGCTCGAAAACCGGCCGTACTTGGCCTCGTCGTAGGCGCGCTCGATATAATCGATCGAGGGACTGATCGAGATTGCGCCTTTGTGCAACGGACTTTCGCCCGGTAAACAGGTAAATTCCGGCAAGCCGGAGAGCGCGATGTTCACTTTGCCGGACGAGCCGCGCACGCGGAAGTTCTCGATTTGTGTGACGAACTCATCGGGAAAGTGCTTGCGCTCGACGAAGGAGAGGAAGCTGCGCTTGGGATCGGCGGCCGATATCACGGCGCGCGCGTGCAGTTCCTCGCCGCCCTCCAAAGCAACGCCGGCGGCGCGCCCGCCTTTGACGATGACGCTGGCGACGGAGGCGTTGGTGCGAATCTCGGCGCCGAGCGCGCGGGCCGATGACGCAATCGCCGCGCTAACGCCGCCGGTGCCGTTCTTGGCGAAACCCCAGGCGCGGAAGGCGCCGTCGATCTCGCCCATGTAATGGTGCAGCAGCACATAGGCCGTGCCGGGCGAATGCGGGCCTAGAAATGTGCCGATGACGCCGCTCGCGGCTTTGGTGCCTTTGAGCGGATCGAACTCGAACCATTCGCTGAGCAGGTCCGCCGAGGATTGCGTGATCAGCTTAGCGATGCGGTAAAGTTCTCTCTCGCTCAAGCTGCTTGCGTATTTGCCGAGCCTCAACAGCCCCAACAGGTCGCGCACCGACATCGACGAAGGATCGGGCGGGACCAGCGACAGCGCCGGTTTAATGGCCTTGGCCGCGCGCGCCATGACGCGGCTGTACTCTTCGGCCGCTTCGGCGTCGCGCGGAGAGTGGCGATAGATTTCGCGGCGCGTCGGCTCGGGGTCGGGCCAGGCGGCCAGATAGTCGCCATTGTCCATCGGCGTCACTGTCGAAGGCAACGGAAGTATCTTCAGCCCATGCCGCGGCAGTTCGAGATCGCGAATGATTTCCGGACGCAGCAGGCTGACGACGTAGGAGAACTCGGTGAACTTGTAGCCGGGGAAGATCTCCTCGGTGACGGCGGCGCCGCCCACAACCTCACGGCGCTCAAGGATCGCCACCTTCTTGCCCGCACGCGCAAGATACGCCCCGGCGATCAGACCGTTGTGGCCCGCGCCGATAATGATGGCGTCGTAGCGATTGGCGGCCATTTCGAAAGCTCAAGGGGAATAAGGGAGTGAGGGAGTACGGGAGTAGCAAGTCATTCGGACAAATCCGAAACGCTTAACCTACCTGCGAGCCTGTAGCGACAAGCCATAAATCTCCTCTCTCGGCCAAGTCCGGGTGGTCGTGTAGACCGCGGCGGCGAGATCAATCGCCTGCTGCCAAACGAGCAAATCTCGATAAGAGTTCACGTCGCTCATCTCTTACTCCCCTATCCCCTACTCCCATATTCCCTCGTCTCACTTCTTCTTCCAGACGGGATCGTAGAAGGGCGTTTTCACGACTTTCGCCGGCGTCTGCTTACGATGATGCTCCACCGTCACTTCAACAGTGACGTGCGAGCCCGGCTCGTAGTGCGGCTTCTGCACGTGCGCGAGGGCTATGTATTTCTTCAGCACCGGCGACCAGGTGCTGGTCGAGGCGTATCCAACCTGCTTGCCATCGACCATGACAGGCAAACTTCCGCGCACGGCCATATGCGGAATCTGCGGAGGCAGGCCGACTTCGCCGAACAGGCGCTCGAGGCCTTCCCAGGCGATGTCGAGCCCGACCAGCTTCCAGGCAGAGCCTTCGCGCTTCTCTCGCTCGAGCGCGCGGCGGCCTACAAAATAGCCCTTCTTGTCGAGATTGACCGCCCAATCGAGACCCATTTCGAGCGGCGAAGACTTCTGACCTTCGATCCAGGCGTGCGTCGAAGCGGTGTAGTCGACATCGACCATGAACAGCCCTGCCTCGACACGCGCCATGTCCATCGCGAGGATGCCGCATGGGGTGATGCCGTAATCGTCGCCGGCTTGCATCAGCGCGTCCCATACGGGCAGCGCGTGTTCGGCTGCGATCCAGATTTCGTAACCAAGATCGCCGGTATAGCCGGTGCGGGAGATGCTGACTGGCGTATTGCCGATGGCGTTGTCGGCGACGCGAAAGAACCTCAGCGGATCGAGGGAATCCTTGCAGACACGATTGAGCACCGCGCGCGATTTGGGCCCCTGCAGGCTGAGCGCTGCGATCCGGTCGGTCACGTCCGTGACCTTCACGTCCATGCCGACCGCGTTCATAGCGAGCCAGCGCAGCGACGGTTCGGCCGAGGTCATGCGGAAGAGCTGCGGCCCTAAGCGCGCGATGGTGCCGTCGTCGATAAGTTTTCCGTCCTCGTCGCACCAGCCCGTGTAAGCGACGACCCCCACCTTCATCTTCAAGACCTCGCGCGGCGTGACCTTATGGAGCAGGCGCGCCGCATCCGGGCCTTCGATCGTGTACTTCATCAGCGGCGTCACATCGATCAGCGCCGCGCGGTCGCGAATGGCCCAGTATTCGTGATCGAGCGACAGATCGTAGGAGCCGACCACCCGATAGCCGGCCCAGCGACGCCAGTTCTGGGCCACGCTCAAGGCAGCGGTGCGCTCGTGAAAGGGCGTGCGCTTGAGTTGGAGCGGGT